>JBAUZR010000422.1:0-7312 GCA_049585375.1 Acidobacteriaceae bacterium | reverse complement strand
GGAGCTTGGCCTGGGTGGCGACAGGCATGTCGCCGATTTCGTCGAGAAAGAGGGTGCCCTCGCTGGCGGCTTCAAACAGACCGGTCTTGTCGCGGTCGGCGCCGGTAAAGGCGCCACGGACGTGGCCGAAGAGCTCGCTTTCAAAGAGGGTTTCCACCACGGCGGAGCAGTTGAGGACAACGTACTGGCCTTTGACCCCGCTGCGCACGTGGAGCGCGCGGGCGACGAGGTCCTTGCCAGTGCCGGTGGCGCCCTGGATGAGTGCTGAGCGGTAGTGCGGGGCGATGCGGCGAATGCGAGCGAAGAGTTCTGCCATGCGCGCGCTGCTGCCGATGAGGCCTTCAAACTCGGCGTCTGCGCCCGCAGCCTGACGGCGTTCAGCATCGGCGATGAGCCGGCCCAGGCGTTCACGGAGGACGGCGAGACGGATCGGCTTTTCGAGGTAATCGGCGGCGCCGCTGCGGATGGCCTGGACGGCGGTTTCGGTGGTGTAGTGCGCGGTCATCAGGACGACGTCCGTGGCCGGCGCGACCGCCATGATGCGGTTCAGGACGTCGAGGCCGGTCATTTCCGGCATGACCAGGTCGGTGAGGACGAGCTGGGGACGGTACTGCTCGACGAGCGCAAGCGCCTGACTGGGACGGGAGGCGTTATGGATGGTGACGCCGGTGCGGGCGAGGGCAGTGGAGAGCAATTCCAGACTGCCGGGATTATCGTCCAGAATGACGATGGAAATGGGCATAGTCCAGCGCGGTTGAGGGTTCCGGGGAAGCTTCTGCCATCGTAGCAGTTTGGCGGAGCGCGGCGGGAATGCCGCGGCAGAGTGGGTCGGGCTAGACTGAAGTGTGGCGCGGAATCTCTACATCGTGGCCGGGGTGCTGCTGGGTTTTGCGGCGCTTTCGTTTGTCATGGCGCTGACTTCCAGCCATTTTCAGCCGGCGCTTCCGGCGAATGGGACACTATGGAAGACGACGGCGCTGTTCCTGACCCTGGGTGGGCTGATGGCCGCACTGTTGGGCATGATTACGGCGATTTTCGAGCAGGTGGACCGGCGCCACGAGGAGCGAAAGGTGGCGCAGCGTCGGAAACGCGGGGCCTGACAGCATAACCGCTAAAATGAGAGCAGCCGGATCGCCGGTCGGGGAAGAGTCAATCGACTTATGTTTGAAGTGACGGTGGAGCGCGGGTTTTCGTCTGGGCACTATCTCCGCAACTACAAGGGGAAGTGCGAGAATCCGCATGGACATAACTACAAGGTGCGGATCACGCTGTGCGGCGACGCGCTGGATGCGGCGGGGCTGCTGCTGGATTTTCGGGATCTGAAGCAGGTGATGCGGCCGGTGATTGACCGGATCGATCACCAGATGCTGAACGATCTGGAACCGTTCACGGAGATCAATCCGTCGGCGGAGAACCTGGCGCAATTTTTCTACCAGCAGACGAACGAGCAGCTGCGATCGATGACCGGCGGCCGAGTGCGGGTGAAAGACTGCACGATCTACGAAACAGACACCACGACTGCGACGTATTACGAGTAGCGACGCCGTGTATCTGATCGAAATCTACAAATCTGTCCAGGGCGAGTCGAGTTTCGCCGGATTGCCGTGCATCTTTGTACGGCTGGCGGGGTGCAATCTGCGCTGCGCATGGTGCGATTCCGAATACACGTTCTCCGGCGGCATAAAGATGACCGAGGACGAGGTGGTCGCGGAGATCGAGAAGCTGACACCGGTGAAGCTGGTGGAATTCACGGGCGGGGAGCCGCTGCTGCAGGAGCGGGAGCTGACGCCGCTGATGGAGCGCATGCTGGCGGCCGGCTACGAGCTGATGATTGAGACGAGCGGCGAGCGCCCGCTGGAGCGTGTGCCGCGGGCGGTGCATAAGATTGTCGACGTGAAGTGCCCGGGGTCAGGCGAGGCGGGCAGCTTTCGGCTGGCGAATCTCGATTGCCTGACCGAGCGCGACGAGGTGAAATTCGTGATCGCCAACCGAGCGGATTACGAATTTGCGCGGGCGTTTATACGGGAGCATCGGCTGGAAACGCGCGCCGGGCAGGTGCTGTTGTCGCCGGCCTTCACAAAGATGCCGGCGCCGGAGCGGACGACGGCGAACTGCCTGCTGGACCCGCGCGAACTGGTGGAGTGGATGCTGGCTGACGGGCTACCCGCGCGGGTGAGCCTGCAGATTCACAAGTACATTTGGGAGCCGCAGAAGAAGGGCGTGTAGTTAGTGCTGCGCGTCGAGGGCTTTGTTGAAGGGAATCTCAAAATAGAAAAGCTGCTGCCCGTCGGCGTTGCGCAACTCGCGGAAGACGAGCTTTGCGTTGCGCAGAGGCGTGTCGCCGAGTCCGTCCATGTCGTAGAACAGGAAGCCGTCATGGGTGGTGTGGGGCTCGACGACCAGCGCCGAATACTCCCAGTGGTCGAAGTCGGCTTCGATCTTGTTGTCGGAAGCCTTGCCTTTGGTGTGGACCTTGATGGGGCCGAGAGGGATGTTGCTGCCACGGCTGTCTTTGGCGCTGACGCGGCGCTCCACGTCTTCCGGTTCAGCGGCGGGAATGCGATCGCCGTTGGCGCTGATGAAGAAGATGCGCGCATCTCGCAGAGAAATGGGACGGTCGCCATTGTTGGTGACGATGATGCGGATGGGCATAAACCGGTACTTCAGGTAGTCGACGTCGAAGATCTTGCAGTCATGCGCCGTATCAAAGGGGATGACGGCGATGGCAACCTGCTCTTTGATGTGGTTATCGACGGCGGGATAATCGGTGGCAGCTTTGGCGGGAGGCGGAGTATCGGCAGCCAACAGCGGAAGCGCCGAGAGAACAAGAAAAACAGAGAAAATCCAGCGACTGGCTCGCGGGCAGGTGCGGAGCGGGCGTGAGCGCATGGACACCATTATCCTCTTGCCTTATGACATCCGGAAGGCGAGATTGGTAAGCGAATGCTGATCCTGTACAGCGTGGCGCTGCTGCTGGTTTTGGCGGCCAGCAGTCCCTGGTGGCTGCTGCGGATGGTGACGAGCGGCAAGTACCGGGAGGGCCTGTCGGAGCGGCTGGGGTGGGTGCCGGAGCGAATTCGCAGGTCGTTCGGCGGGGAAGAGCGGATCTGGATCCATGCGGTGTCGGTCGGCGAAGTACTGGCGGCGAGCCGGCTGGTCGAAGAACTGGAGCGGCGGTTGGCAGACGCGGTCCCGAGGCAGGATGCGGCGAGGTGGCGGGTAATGATCTCAACGACCACGCGGACCGGGCAGTCGCTGGCGCGGGAGCGATTCGGGGCGGACCGGGTCTTTTACTTTCCACTGGATTTTGGATGGGCGGTGCGGGCGTGGCTGCGGGCGGTGCGTCCGAGGATGCTGGTGCTGGCGGAGACCGAATTCTGGCCGCGCATGCTGGCCGAGTGCCGACGCGCAGGGATCCCGGTGGCGGTGGTGAATGCGCGGATCTCCGACCGGTCGTGGCCGCGGTATCGGCGGTTGGTGTGGCTGTGGCGGCGGATTCTGGGCGGAGTCAATGTGGCGCTGGCGCAGAGTGAACTGGATGCGGAGCGGCTGCGGGTCCTTGGCGTGAAAACCGTTTCGGTGGCGGGAAATCTGAAGTTCGATGTGCGCGTGGTGCAGCCCGCGGTTGTGACGACGACGCTGCGCGAGCATCTGGCGCCGGGGGGCGGGGTGCTGGTGTGCGGCTCGACGCTGCCAGGCGAGGAAGAGACGCTGCTGGACGCGATGCCAGCGGAGTCGGTGATGGTACTGGCGCCTCGGCATCCGGAGCGATTTGCGGAAGTCGCGAATCTGCTGGAGCGGCGCGGTGTGCGCTGGTTTCGGCGTTCGGAGTGGATTGCAGCGCCAGCGCGAGTTGAACCCGGGACAGTATTTTTGCTGGATTCGATCGGAGAGCTGGCGTCGGTGTATTCGCTGGCGACGGCGGCGTTCATCGGGGGAAGCCTGGTTCCGGCGGGCGGACATAATCCGCTGGAAGCGGCGCAGTTTGGAGTGCCGGTGGCAATGGGAACGAGCACCGAAAATTTTCGCGGAATCGTGGAGACGTTGCGGGTGCGAGACGCGATTCGCCTGGTGGAGCGCGGCGAACTGGCGACTGCGCTGGCGGATTTGCTGAGCGGCTCGCTCGATGTGCGGGCCATGGGCGCGCGGGGGCGCGAGGTTTTCGAAGGCGAGGCCGGGGCGACGGAGCGATCGGTGGAGGCGCTGATGCGAGTGCTGGGTCTGGCGGCTCATCCGGCGCACGCGGAGGCGGGCGGTTGACCAGCGTACTGGCAGCGCTGACGCCGCTCTATGCCGCTGCGGTGGCGACGAAGAATCGCGCGTACGATCGCGGCTGGACGACGCCGAAGCGCCTGCGCTGGCCGGTGGTGAGCATTGGCAACCTGTCGGTGGGAGGATCGGGCAAGACACCGCTGACGATTCGCCTGGCGGAGCTGCTGCGGGAGCAGAGCGTGGCCGTCGATGTTCTCTCTCGTGGGTATGGTCGGCAGTCGGACGAAGTGGAACGCGTCGATCCAGAGGGAAGCGCGGAGGAGTTCGGAGACGAGCCTCTCGAGATTGCGCGCGCGACTGGCGTGCCTGTGTTCGTGGCTCCACGCCGATATGCGGCGGGCATGCTCGCGGAAGATTCGGCGCCCCGGCCAGGGCTTCATCTGCTCGACGACGGGTTTCAGCATCGCCAGCTGGCCCGGGATATCGACATTGTTGTGCTTCATCGCAGCGACTTCACAGGAAGGCTGCTGCCGGCCGGGCGGCTGCGAGAAGGCTTTGCCTCGCTGCGGCGGGCGCACATTCTGGTGCTGCGCGAGGAGGATGCGGATCTGGAAGCAGGGCTGCGTGCTTACGGGTTGCAGCAGCCGATCTGGTGGATGGAGCGCCACCTTGAAGTGCCGGCGGTACAGCGAGGGGTGGCATTCTGCGCAATCGCGCGGCCGGAGGAATTCTTCTCCGGTGTGAAAGCAGGCGGCGTGCCGATTGTGGCGATGCGAGCGTGGCGCGATCATCATCGAACCACGGAGACCGATGTTGCGGAGCTGGTCGAGTTGCAGCGGCAGCACGAGGCGGAGGCTTTCCTGACCACGGAGAAGGACCGGGTGCGGCTGGCCCCGGATATGCTGCGCATGCTGGAGGCTGCGGCGCCGGTGCATGCGGTGCGGCTCAGGGTTCGACTGCGCCAGGAAGGGGCCATCATCGAGGACCTCTGCGCGCTGCTGCCGCCGGCTGCAGGAGGCAGGAGTGGTGCGGAGTTGCGGCTGAGACCGTGAGAAAATAGGTGATTGCCCGCAAACTCAGGAAATCACTCAAGGGACCTGCCGAAGAAACTGCGCCTGCTGATCGTGCGTCTGGGCGCAATGGGGGATATCTTGCACTCCATGCCGGCGGTGACGGCTCTGCGCCACGCGCATCCGGAGTGGTTGATCGGGTGGGCGATTGAACCGCAGTGGCGGGGACTCTTCTGCGCGAACGGGGGGGAAATGCCGCTGGTGGACCAGGTGCACATCGTGCCGGCCAAGCGTTGGGCAAAGTCGCCGTTGAGGGTGGCAACGGTGCGGGATGTTCAGCGGGTGCGGAGTGAGCTGCGAGCGATGCACTACGATATCGCGGTGGACATGCAGGGCGCGGTGCGGTCGGCGATGGTCGCGCGCTGGTCGAAGGCCGAGCACGTGATCGGGGAAGCGGAGCCGCGGGAGTTCGCGGCGAAGTGGCTCTTTCACGAGCGGGTGCAGACGCGCGGGGTGCACGTGATCGAGCAGTCTCTGGAGGTGGCGAGCGCGATTCTGCGGGAGCGGCTGCCGATGACCTTGCCGCTGTTGCCTCGCGATCCGGCGGCGGATGCCATGGCTGCGCAGATCCGGGAGCCGTTCGTGCTGATCAGTCCGGGAGCCGGTTGGGGAGCGAAGCGATGGCCTGCAGATCGCTACGGATTGGTGGCCCGGCGCATGGCCGATGCCGGGTACGGCGTGGTGATTAACAGCGCGCCGGCTGAGGAGCATTTGGGCAAGGAGATTATGGCGACGAGCGGCGGCGCCGCACAAGCCATGGCACTCGATCTGACGGAGCTGATCGCCGTGACGCGCCGGGCGGCGCTGGCGATTGCCGGTGACACGGGCCCGCTGCATCTTGCCTGCGCGCTGAATATTCCGGTGGTGGGTATCTTTGGGCCGACGGACCCGGCGCGCAACGGTCCATACCACTGCCGCAGCCGGGTGCTCCGGCATCCGGGCAGCGTGCGGGATCACTCGCGGCGAAGCGAGCCCGAGGCCGGCCTGCTGACCATTACTCCTGACGACGTGACGGCCGCAGCCCTCGAGCTGTTGCGGGAGGAACGGTAGGTGGCGACAGGCTGGAAACGCATTGCGCGTCGGATTCGCGTGCCGCTGGGATTTGCGTTTGCGGTGTTCTTCATGTGGCTGGCGCGACCGACCTGGCTGTTTCTTGGTCTCAGCCTGGCAGTGGTAGTGCCCGGCCTGCTGCTAAGAGGGTATGCTTCCGGCTACGTAAAGAAGAATGCGGAACTGACAATGACCGGGCCCTATGCGCACACGCGGAATCCGCTGTATCTGGGATCGATGCTGATTGCCGCCGGTTTTGCGGTGGCGGCACGCGACATCTGGATCGCCGCGGTCCTGATTGTTCTGTTCGGAGCGATCTACATCCCCGTGATTCGCGGGGAAGAGGAATACCTGCGTTCGGCGTTCCCAGGATTCGATGCCTACGCTGCAAGGGTGCCGCGACTGCTTCCGCGCATCTCACCAGCCAGGCGGCCGGGCGAGGCAGGCGGGGTGTTTTCAGCGGCACTCTACCGCAAACATCGCGAATACAACGCGCTGCTGGGAGCAGGGGGCATGTATGCTGCTCTCATCCTGAAGCTGATTTTCGTGAAGAGGTAAGGAAATCGATTGACCGGGTGCTTTGATGGTTTCGTCCGCGGGCGCGCACGTTGCGTCAGGCTTGCTGTGCGCGCCCTGACGGCCGCAGCTCTGATGGCGGTGAGCGGGGTCCGGGCGCAGACGCCCGCCGCTGTGCCCCTGATTGCGCCACAGCCGAGCTACACTTTCCCGGCGCATCTGACTCTGAACTATGCCGTGGACTGGCGCGTCTTTCCTGCAGGCACGAGTTCCTTTCACCTTGAACAGCAGGGCGACGAGGAGCGGGTGACGGCGAGCGGCGAAACGCTGGGGGCCATCAACCTGATCTATCGGGTGAGCGATCATTTTCAGTCCTCGTTTAATCGGAGTACCGGGTGCTCGGCTGGATTCGCGAAGCAGCTGCAGGAAGGCCACAGGCAGGTGAGCACGGATCTGAAGTTCGA
>JBAUZR010000421.1:0-2200 GCA_049585375.1 Acidobacteriaceae bacterium | reverse complement strand
GCTGGAAGGCCATGAATGCCACACTGGCGCGGCTGCGGGATAAGCTGCGCCCGGCGGGCGATGGAGACGCGTGGATCGGGGAGGCGCCGTCGCCGGAGGCGATCGAGGAGCGGCTGGGCGGCGATGTGGAGGCGCGCAATCTTCTCTACGAGTGGTCGATGGCGGAGTTTGTGGAGCACTACCTGCGCGACGAGTTGATGCAGACGGCGTATCTGGGGCAGGGGGTGATCGGGACCAACGCAAGCCCGTTCGATAAGGGGACGGCGTCGATCCGGTTTCATCATGCGTCGGGGCGGCTGGGCGGGATGCCGGGGATGTGGGGCTATGTGCGCGGCGGCATGGGGATGGTGTCGTTCTACTTCTGCGACGCGGCGCGCGAGGCCGGCGCAGTGGTGGCGAGCGGCGTGCCGGTAGCGGAGATTGTGCCCGCAGAAGGTGTGCGGCTGGAGGGTGGCGAGCGGATCGCAGCGAAGGTGGTGGTGTCGAATGCTGACCCGCGGGTGACGCTGCGAATGCTGGGTGGGTCGGCGGATGCTGCCTGGCGGACGCGCATCGAGTCGGTGCCGATTGAGGGATGCACGGTGAAGCTGAACGTGCTGCTGCGGGAGCTGCCGAACTTCAAGGCGCGGCCCGGGGCGGACAAGCCGCACCACTATGGGCAGATCAACGCACCGCTGACCAAGGCGGAGTGGAAGGCGGGATTTGCGGCGGCGCGGCGGGGCGATTTGCCAGGCGCGCTGTGGTGCGAGCTTTATTTCCAGAGCGTGCACGATCGCAGCGTGGTTCCCGACGGGCTGCACACGATGAGTGTCTTCGCGCAGTATGTACCGTATACGTTTGGGTCGGGGAGTTGGGAGACGCGGCGCGAGGAGGTTGCGCGGCTGGCGCTGAGGTCGCTGGGGCGATTTTGCTCGAACCTGGAGACGGCAGTGGTCGAGGCGCAGGTACTGGGGCCTCCGGACATCGAGCAGAAGGTGGGTCTGACGGGCGGGCACATTTTTCAGGGCGAGTGTCTGCCTGCTTATATGTGGTCGAAACGGCTGACGGCGCGGACGCCGATGTCCGGCGTGTATTTGTGCGGAGCGTGCACGCATCCGGGCGGGAGCGTGATCGGCGTGAATGGGCGGAACGCGGCGATGGCGGTGCTGAAGGATCTGGAGTCGGCGCGTGGCTGATGCCCCCGCGGCGTTACCTCCGGTCATCGCGACCGATGGGGCGGGGCATGGGCATGCGCAGGGCCTGAAGCGGACACTGCGGCTGCGGGATGTAGCGCTGCTGTACATTGCCACAACGCTGAGCGTGCGCTGGGTGGCAACGGCGGCGGCGGCTGGGCCGAGCGCCCTGGTGATATGGGTTTTCGCCCTGGTTGGATTTTTTGTGCCTCTGGCGGCGAGCGTGATGGAGCTGTCGTCGCGCTACCCGCAGGAGGGCGGCCTGTACATCTGGACGCGCGAGGCGTTTGGGGATTTTGCGGGATTCCTGAGCGCCTGGACCTACTGGATGTCGAACCTGCCGTACTTTGCGGCAATCCTTTATTTCGGCGCGGGGGCGGCGCTGTTTGCTGCCGGGGAGCGTGGACATCGGCTCGCCGGCAGTCCCTGGTACTTTATGACGTTTGCAGTGACGTGGCTGGCGGTGATTACCGCGGTGAACGTGGCAGGGCTGAACGCCGGGAAGTGGTTGAACAACATCGGATCGACGGGGATGTGGCTGTCGATGGTGGTGCTGGTGGTGCTGGCGGCGGTAGCCGCGCAACGGTTCGGGGTGGCGACACGGTTTTCCTGGGGCGCGATGACTCCCCATCTGACCGTGAGGAACGCAGCTTTCTGGGCGACGATCTTCGGCGCGTTTTCGGGGTGCGAAACCGGGTCGTTTATGGGGGAGGAGATCGAGGAGCCGCGGAAGACCATTCCGCGGGCGCTGCTGGTGAGCGGGGTGGCGCTGGCGCTGGCGTACGTGCTGGGGACGGCGGCGCTTCTGGTAACGCTGCCGTCAGGACAAATTTCCGGAGTGGACGGGTTCATGCAGGGTACGGCGGTGCTGTGCGCGCGGCTGAGCCTGCCGTGGCTGGGCGTGGTCGTGGCCGGGTTGCTGGTGCTCGGGGCCATCGGCGGGGCGGCCGCCTATCTGTCGTCGACGTCGCGCCTGCCATTTGTCGCAGGCATTGATCTTTATTTGCCGCCGGCATTTGCGCGGGTAC
>JBAUZR010000420.1:0-4876 GCA_049585375.1 Acidobacteriaceae bacterium | reverse complement strand
GAATGGTGCATAAGTCCGAAATGAAGGTAATACCCTGCGGGTATTACCTTCGTAAGCCAGATAAATCAGTTATTTGCCAATACCCCACCCCCGGGGGGGTGGGGTATCGGCCTGTCCGCGGCCTACTGATGAAGCAGAGGGACGAGCAGCGGCAGGAAGTGCTCGGCGAGCAGCTGGGCGCCTTCGGCAGTGGGGTGGACACCGTCGTCCTGGATGGCGCCGGGTATGGTGTAGATACCCGCATAGAGCTCGGGCAGCAGAGGCACGTGATACTTTGCCGCGACCAGCCGGTAGGTTTCATCAAACTGGCGAATGTAGTCGGCGCCGTAATTGGGGGGAAGCGTGATACCGGCGAGGAGGACCCTGCTGCCGGAGTGCAGCAGGGTGGAGACCATCGTGTCCAGGTTGCGGCGGGTGACGTCGATGGGGATGCCGCGAAGGCCGTCGTTGCCGCCGAATTCGACGATGGTGACAGCGGGATGGAGTTGGAGCACGTCTTTCAGGCGTTCGACTCCGTCTTTGCTGGTATTGCCGCTGATGCCGGAGTTAACAACCTTGTAATGGTAGCCACGGGCGTCGAGAAGCGACTGAAGGTCAGCGGGATAGGCATGCGCTGGATCGATGCCATGGCCGGCGGTGATGCTGTCGCCGAAGCAATCGATAATGAGCGCGGGCCGGGGCGCAGGAACAGCATGATGCTGCGCGGCGTACAGAGAGAGAGAGAAAGCGAAGGCGATGGCGAGGGTCGCGAGTCGGGGCATGAAAATCCAGACACCAGGTCCTTCGTCCCCTTCGCCTGAGCGCCGGGTTCTCAGGATGACAGTACAGATTAGACGATGACGTAGCCTAAGAGTGTGGGAGAGCGAATGATTGAGGTGCGGGGACTGAAGAAGTCCATACGGAATGGATCGCGGGTGGTAGAAATCCTGCGAGGGATCGACCTGGTGATTCCTCGGGGGCAGTTTGCCGCGATCATGGGGGCGAGCGGCAGCGGGAAGAGCACGCTGCTGGGGCTGCTGGCGGGGCTGGATTCACCGACGGAAGGGGAAGTGATTCTGGACGGCGTGACGATCAGCGCGATGGAGGAGGACAAGCTGGCCGAGGTGCGAGGGCGGCGGATTGGCTTCGTCTTCCAGTCGTACCAGTTAATTCCGACCCTGACGGCACTGGAGAACGTGATGCTGCCGTATGAGTTGAATGCTCGTGGCGATGCTCGAAAGAAAGCGGAGCCGCTGCTGGCGGCGGTGGGGCTCGAGGATCGGCTGCATCATTACCCGGTACAGCTCTCTGGCGGTGAGCAGCAGCGGGTGGCGTTGGCGCGAGCGTTTGTGCTGGAGCCGCCGGTGGTGCTGGCGGATGAGCCAACAGGGAATCTGGATTCAGTGAACGGGCAGCATGTGCTGGCTCTGCTGAGCGAGCGGCAGAGGGAGTCGCACACAACGCTGGTGCTGGTGACCCACGATCCGCAGATCGCGGAGCAGGCTGACCGCCGGATTGTGCTGAAGGATGGGATCGTGGTCGCGGATGAGCTGCAGGCGGGAGTAGCCGTCCAGGCGGACGCGCCTTCGGCGCAGAGGCGGTGATCGGATTTATGAGCGAGATTGAGGGGAAATCGGTCGACGGGCACAAACAGGCTTTGCCCTGGTCGACCGCGGGGAAGATTGCGTGGCGCGAGGTGCGCGCCGGGAAGACGAAATTTCTGTTTGTGCTGCTGTCAGTAGCAGTGGGCGTGGCGGCGCTGACGGGCGTGCGGGGATTCAGCCAGTCATTTCAGCGAGCGCTGCTGCTGCAGGCGCGGAGCATCATGGCGGGGGATTTGTCGGCGCGGATGTTTCGGCAGGCTACGCCGACGGAGCAGAAGGAATTAGAGGCGCTGAAGACGCAGGGCGTGCGGCAGACGGTGGTAACGGAGACCGTCTCGATGGCGATGGTGCAAGGCGATCCGGTGCCGCTGCTGGTTACGCTGAAGGCGGTGAATCCGCGGGAGTATCCGTTTTATGGGACGGTAGTGCTCGGTTCCGGTGGAAACCTGCGGGATGTTCTGAACAACGATACGGTGGTGGTCGACGACAACCTGCTGGTGCGGCTGCGGACCCGTGTTGGGGCGGAGCTGAAAATTGGCGGGCGGTGGTTCAGGATAGCAGCGGTGATCGAAAAGGAGCCCGACCGGATGACGGCGGGTGTGGGGCTGGGGCCGCGGGTGATGATGACGCGGCAGGCGATGGACGAGACAGGCCTGCTGCAGCCCGGCAGCCGGGCAACAGAGCGCTACTTGTTCGCGCTAAGTGACAAATTAAAGGTCGTCGATGTGCGGGCGCAGATCGAGAAGATTCTGCCGGACGCGCAGGTAACGGATTTTCGAGAGACGAGCCCGGCGCTGACTGAGGGCGTGGATCGGGCGACAGGTTTGCTGAGCCTGATTTGTCTGGTCGCGATGGTGCTGGGGGCGATCGGCGTGGGTATGGCCATGCGGGCGCATCTGCAGCAGCGCATCGAGATTCTGGCGATCATGAAGTCGATCGGGGCGCGCTCAGCGGATATTCTGCGGATCTATTTGTTACAGACTCTGTTTCTTGGGACGGCGGGGGCGCTGATCGGCGTGGTGCTGGGGCTGGGCGTGGAGTACGCCTTCCCGTCGCTGCTGGGCAGGCTGCTGCCGTTGCGGCCTGAGATTCGGCTGCCGCTCAATCCGGTGCTGGCGGCACTGGGGACGGGAATTCTGACGACGTTGCTGTTCTGCCTGCCGCCGCTGCTGGATGTGCGGACAGTGCGGCCGAGCCTGGTGCTGCGGCGGATGGTCGAGTCGGGTAGCGGTGGCGTGAGCGGGTGGTGGACCTGGGTGAAGGAGCAGAAACTCCAGCTGGCGTCGATCCTCGTGATCCTTGTCGGGCTGGGCGGCATTGCGGCGGCGCTGTCGGAGTCCTGGCTGGTGGGGAAGTGGTTTACCGTGTGCCTGGCGGGGCTGCTGCTGTTCATCCTGGGATTGTCGGCGGCAACGCTGCGAGGGCTGCGATTGTTTTTGTCGCGGACACGGTTGCATTTGCATTCGACCCTCCGGCATGGACTGGCAAATCTGTACCGGCCCGGGAACCAGTCGGCGGCGGTGCTGGCCGCGCTGGGCGCCGGCGTGATGCTGATCCTGAGCGTGTTTCTGATGCAGCGATCGATTGTGAACGCGCTGCATGAGGACGTAAAGCCGGACACGCCGAATGTATTCCTGATCGATATGAGCACTGACGAGCTGCCGGGGATTCGCGCGGAACTGAAGAAGCAGCCAGGAGTGATTGGCGATGTGGAGACGGTGCCGATTGTGGCGGCGCGGGTGGATTCGATTGACGGAACTCCGGTAGATGAGCTGAAGGTGAAGAACTATCCGAAACGGATGCTGCAGTCGGCAACGTTGTCGTGGTCGGAGACGCTGCCAGCGGGAACGAAACTGGCGGAAGGGGAGTGGTGGAGGGCAGCCGCCAATGGGTCGGAGGCGTCTGGTTCAGCGCCGCACGATCTGGCGGTCGTTGATCGTGTGGCGAAGCGGCTGAATCTTAAGATTGGTTCGCGGATGACGTTCATCGCCGGAGAGACGAAGATTCCGGTGACGGTGACGGCAATTTACAAGATTGTGGGCGAGCATGCGTTCGCGCGGAGCGAGTTCATTCTGCCGCAGGCTCTGCTCGAGGATCAGCCGGTGGTGTGGTACGGAGACATTCATGTGAAGCCGAATGCGATTCCGACGATCGAGCGGGCGCTTTTTGCGACGTACCCAACGGTGACCGTGATCAACATTGCAGACATCCTGATGACGATTCAGGGTGTGGTGGATCAAATTACGATTGTGATTCGTTTCCTCGCGGGTTTTTCGATTCTGTCGGGACTGATCATTCTCGCGTCGAGCGTGGCGAGCACGCGATTTCGGCGCATGCGCGAAGTGGTGGTACTGAAGACGCTGGGGGCGACGCGGAATCGGATCGCGACGGTCTTCAGCGTGGAATTCCTGGTGCTGGGTCTGTTGGCCGGCGCAGTGGGTGCGCTGTTTGCCAATCTTCTGTCAAGAATCCTGCTGCACCGCATGGATGTTGTCTTCCAGCGGGACGTGCATGGCACGGTGGTCGCCGTGGTGGGGACGGCAGTGCTGGCGGTGGCGACGGGATGGGTTGCGAGCTTTCATATTCTCGGTCAGAAGCCGCTGGAGGTTCTGCGCGAGGAGTGAGCCGCTCCGGGGCGCAGGGTGGCCCCGACGGACATTGACCGCGACCGGCAGGGCCGATAGTATGAAACAGCGGCACTTGAGGCGGAGACGCTTTGCGCCGCGCCTACCTGAAGACTGCCCCCTCGTTCAACGGCAGGACAGCTGACTCTGGATCAGCATATCGGGGTTCGAATCCCTGGGGGGCAGCCAAAAACATCCTTCCGCGCACTTCTCCGTCCTCTCTCTCGTTTGTGGCCGGTGATCAGGTTTCATGCGAGCGCCTCGATCAGATCTATAACGAACTTCACAGGGTGAAGTTTCAAAAGGCTCGGGAGATGCTTGCCCGGCGCACTCAGCGAACAGAAATGTGATCCGATGAGGGTGTTCAGCGCGAGGGGTTTGACCTGGGGCTTCTGGCCTGAGAACGAAGGATAGAATGGAGATGGGGACGCTTGCGCGCGTTGTTGCCGCGACGCCTCTGCGCGCTGATCCTCGGAGCGAACACGGACCGTATTGATTCGGCGCTACCCTCTCAGGACAAGGTGACATCCGCCATGGCCATCGACCCTGAACTGCTGGAGAAGTTCGCGCGCAAATACGTCTGGTGGAAGACGGCTAAAGAGGCAATGGCGCACCAGGACAGAATTGTCATCCAGGTGATGAACCTGGGCGACTATGAGGATGTTCAGG
>JBAUZR010000419.1:0-5414 GCA_049585375.1 Acidobacteriaceae bacterium | reverse complement strand
GTACTGCACCAGATCGTTTCTCTGGCCGAACAGCTCCTGAATCTTGTCGTTCATCATGCCCTTGGCCTGGTTCTCGGCCGCTTGGGCAAGATTGTAGGAATTTTTCGACTCGACCAGAACGCGCGCTTCCTGATTGCCAATCTCCTTCGTCAGCGCGTCAGCCTGGGCTTTCAGCTGCTTCACCTGCGGATAGTTCGGTCCGTAGACCGGCTGCAGCCGTGCCAGGTCCGCGTAGACTGAAGCTCGCTGCGCACGCAGTCCCGACAACAGTGAGGGCGACTCGCCCACCAGCGCTGTCGATGAATCCTGAATCTGATCCGAAGGCACCGACTGCAGAATGCGGTAGCGTGCTTCCGCCAGCACCCGCTGCTCTGTCGCGTCCGAAACACCCTTCTGCAGATTCGAGATCTCCTGCACCATCAGACTGTGCTCGGGATCCAGAGCCAGTACCCCCAGCTTGCGCTGCAGGTCCACCATCTTGTCCTGCGAATTCTGCACGATCGACCGCAGGTCATCCATCTGCCCGTTCAGCCACTTCGCCACCTGCTGCGTCGAGTTGTAGTGGGTGGTGAAGTTGTTCTCAATGAACTGGTTCTCCAGTGCGTTGACAATCTTGGTTGCAAGCGCCGGCGAACTGCTGGTGTAGGAAATCGTCATCATCTGCGTCCGGGGCACCCGGCTCACAGTCAAATGTCCTCGCAGGTTCCCAACGATCGCGGTTTGCACATACGGATCGTTCAAATCGCCGTGCAGCAACGGATTCGGCTTAGGCGGAAAAACCACGCTTATGAGCCCCTGCGGCCCATTTAGAAACGTCGGGTTGTCCTGCAGCTTCAGAGTCTCAGCCACTTTGGTCAGCAGGCTCTCACTCTGCAGAATGCGGATGTCGCTCTCGATGGTGACGTCCAGGGAGCCTCCGCCTGCGCCCAGAACCGATGACAGTGACTGCTTAAACTCCGATCCTGATCCAGGCTGGATCTGGACCTCGCCTGTTGCCGTGTAGCTCTTGCCCCGCATCAGGACCCACGTTACGGCCAGCGCCGACATGCCCAGGGCCAGCGCAATCAGCATGATCCGCCTCTTGCGGACCACCAGCCAAAGGTCGTGAAGCGAAATATCTTTCGTCTCCGGAGTCGTGGAGACTATCTTGCCGCGAATTGTGGGCTGCACCTAACCTCTCACTGTTCAGGACTCCGTGAACGGAGTCCAGGGCTCGACGAGCATAGCGTTCGGGCTTCCACGAAGGGGCAGTTTGCGCGGCCGTTTCGAACCGGGAAAGGTGTGCCGCGCGCACTCCGCACCGAAACGAGCGGCGGATGCGCACGACGAAACTGCCCCAGGGGATGCTTTGCAGACGCGTGGCCTAAGTCTACCGCCCGGCTATCACAGGGTCAACATAGTCGTATCAGCCAATTCAGCCCCTCTTCAGCGGATTACGCGCGGTCCCGCGCGCCTATGCTCGCACCGGGGAGTACGCCTTCCAAACCGTCGTGCGCCCTGTACGAATGAGCGCGGGAATGCCCGCCGCCGGCTGCGGCTGCGCGAAGAGGTAACCCTGCATCACGTCGCAGCCCAGGCTCACCAGCGTCTCTGCCTGGTCCTCACGCTCGACCCCTTCGGCCACCACCTGCAGGTCCAGGCTGTGCGCCAGCGACAGGATGGCCTGCACCAGAGCGCGGGTTCCCTGCGGTTCGCTCACTCGCTCGATGAACGTCCGGTCAATCTTCAGCGTTTGTATCGGCAGCTGGTGCAGGTGCTGCAGCGAGGAGTACCCGGTCCCGAAGTCGTCGACGGAAAAATGTACCCCCAGCTCCGCCAGATCCCGCATCTGCCGCGCCACGTCCTCGAGATTCCGCATCACCGTGGTCTCGGTCATCTCGATCTCCAGCAGTTCCGGATCCGCACCCACCTCCGCCAGCACCTGGCGCACCTGGCGCGAGAAATCCATGCGCATGAACTGCAGCGGCGAGACATTGATCGCGATCCGCGCCTTCAGCCCGTGCCCCTGCCACTCGTTGCTCTGCCGGCAAACCTCCCGCAACACCCAGTTCCCTATCGGCACGATCAGCCCGCTCTCCTCGGCGATCGGAATAAACCGGTCCGGGCTCACCATCCCGTAGCGCGGGTGCCGCAACCGCAGCAGAGCCTCCAGCCCCCGGAAGCTCCCATCCGCTCCGTACTCCGGCTGGTAGTACATCTCGAACCCGCCTTCTTTCAGGGCCCGCCGCATGAACCGCTCCAGCTCGTTGGCCTCCGCTGTCGCCTCGCTGATCTCCTCCGATACCAGTACGTAGTGGTTCCCCCCCGACCGCTTCACCCGATACATCGCCGCGTCGGCGTTCCGCCACAGAGCCGCCGCATCCGTCCCGTGGTCCGGATAGATCGCGATGCCCAGGCTGCCGGTCACATCGATCGGATACTGCTCCGCCACCAGCGGCTTGCGCAGTGCAGCCAGCAGATCCTCCGCCACCCGCTCCGCGTCCGACGCCGCCACCAGATCCCCCACCACGATCGTGAACTCCTCGCCCCCCGAACGCGCCACCGTGTCCTCGCCCCGCAAACGGCTGCGCAGCCGTTCCGCCACCTGCTTCAGGCACAGGTCTCCGATGGTGTGACCGTACGTGTCATTGATCTGCTTGAATCGATCCAGATCGATGCAGATGACCGCTGCCTTCCGCCCGCGCCGCTCGGCCGACGCCAGCGCCTGCTCCATCCGGTCCAGCAGCAGAGCCCGATTCGGCAACCCGGTCAGCATGTCGTGATGCGCCTGGTGCAGCAACCGCATGTGCAGCTGCTGCCGCTCCGTCACATCCTGCACCAGCGAAAACCGCGCCCGCGCCCCTTCGAACCGGATGCTGTGCGACGACACCTCGACCTGAATCCGACGCCCATCCCGCAGAATATGCGTCCACGGTCCGGTCACAAACACGGCTTCCGTCCCCGCCTGCCGTGCTACGACGTCTTCCATCGCCGCCACTTCCTCCACCGGCCGGATATCCCGCAATGTCATCTTCCGGAATTCCTCCGCGGTGTACCCGTAGCGCGCTACCGCCGCGTCGTTTGCCGCCAGAAAATGCAGCGTCTCCGTCTCATAAATCCACATCGGGTGCGGATTGTTCTCGAACAGTACCCGGTACTCCTCGCTGGTCCGGTCCGCCTGCCGCTTCTGCTCCTCCAGCAGGGTCAGGATCATTCCGAACGCGACGAAGTACTTGGGCACGTTCCACAGCTCGCCGATCACCGTTACCTGCGGCAGCAGCCGCTCCAGCAGCAGCGCGCAGGGAAACACCGCGCCCCATGCCGTCAGCCCCAGCACCGACGCCACCACCCCCGCCGTCGGCCGCCGGAAGTCCTCCCAATACAGGATTGCGTTTAAGAAGAAGATTTCCGAAAGGATGGGATAAATGCTGTTGTCCGCCTGGCCGTGCAGCACCTCGAAGACCAGCCATCCCGTCGCCAGGCCCAGGATCGCCACTCCCCACCAGCGGACCCGCATCCCCCGCGCCCCGGTCGCCGGTTCAGGCCGTCGCTTCCGCCCCATCCGGAACATCACCGCCAGATACGCCAGCTGGACGACTGCCCCGACGGCCAGCAGCGCCGGCACCGTCGGCTTCGGCCAAAGCGAGACCATCAGCACATAGGCCACTGGTGGCACGCTCAGCAGCAGAGCCGGGATCGCAAACCGCGGACCCCGCTCCCACACCAGCGCCGACGACAGTGCAAACGACGCCCCGCAGAGGAGCAGCGCGCTCTCCGCCGCAGCCAGCACCAGGTTCTGCCCTAACGTGTCCGGGGGGATCCTCAGCAGGAATCCGAAATGCACAAGGATGAAGAGCCAGCCCAGCAGCCAGAAACGGATGCGTACCGTGGCGTGCCCGCGGTAGATCGATCCAAACAGGAGGACCAGCAGGCCGATGATGAGGAGATCCAGAAGGATGTTCTGCATGCGCCAGGCAGTTTCAGCTGCGACTCCCGGACGGCCCTGGAACGCCGCCCGAGTGTGTCACAGTAAATTACAAAGGATACAGAGGACGGCTTTCGCCAAGTCTACTCTCTTACCCCCGCCTTTCCGCCATCCCACTTCCGATATTTCTGCCCCGGTGACTCCCTCGAAAAAGCCGAATCTCCCCCCTCACTGCCCGACGATCCGCCGCAATTCCCCAATTCATCAGTCCAGCTTCTCTGCTTACCCACCCCAGGCCGCCGGTGAGTCAGCCTGAACCCTCCGCATTCGCGCCGCCTTTGCTAACCTTGCCCCATGCCAGCGGCCCGCTCCCAGTCGCTCCGCGCTCATTTTCTTCTGCTGGCCACGGTCTGCGTCTGGGGAGCCACCTTCGTTGTCGTTAAGGGCGCCCTCTCTGACGCCTCGCCCCTCCTCTTCAATCTCCTGCGCATGACCCTCGCCTTCGTCTGCCTGGCCGCCTTTTACCGCAGTCACTTCGGCCGCATGAAACGAAAGACCCTCCTCGCCGGCGCCATCGTCGGCTTCTGCCTCGCCATGGGCTATCAGTTCCAGACCGCGGGACTCCGCCTCACCACCCCTTCCCGCTCCGCCTTCATTACCGGAACCGTCGTCGTCCTGGTTCCCTTCCTTTCCGTTATCCCCGGCCTGCGTCCCGCCGGCGCCCATCGCCCTCGCTGGAATGCCTGGTGTGGCGCCGTCCTCGGCTTCATCGGCATCGTTCTGCTGACCACTCCGCCCGGGACCTTGTTCGATTTCCGCGGCATCGGCCTCGGCGACCTCCTTACCTTCGGCTGCGCCCTCGGCTTTTCCCTGCACGTCCTCGCTCTGGCTCACCTGTCGCCACGCCTTCCCTTTGAACAGCTCGCGGTCCTCCAGGTCGGCTTCTGCACCCTCTTCATGGCCGCCAGCCTGCCCCTCTTCGAACATCCCTGGATTCACTGGACCCCGCGCCTCGTCGTCGCCCTCCTGGTGACTGCGGTCCTGGCCACCGCCGCCGCTTTCACCATCCAGTCCTGGGCCCAGCGCTACCTGCCCGCCACTCACACGGCCCTCATCCTCGCCCTCGAGCCCGTCTTTGCCTGGATCACCGCCTTCCTCGTCCTCGGGGAGCGCCTCGGCCGCCGCGGTTCCACCGGCGCTCTGCTCATCCTCGCCGGCATCGCTCTCACCGAAATTCTCCCCACCCCCGTGCAACCTACCGCCCACGAAGGCGTCCCACTCTCTGAGACCGACGGCTCGCCATCGCTTCCGAAACCCGCCACGCCCCCCTGCGTCTAATCCTGTGAGAGCAGTGTCGCTGGCCCGTTCCGTCGCTCATTCAACTCGCTCGATATACTGAATGCTGGTTCCTGGTCCACACAAAAACCCCAAAGAATTACGAGGTACGATTCCAATGAAATCTTTTCTGGGGCGGTTTCGTTATAACCGTCTGGCTTCGACGTTCACGGTC
>JBAUZR010000418.1:0-2499 GCA_049585375.1 Acidobacteriaceae bacterium | reverse complement strand
GCTGCGGGCCGACGCGCGCCTCCCGGTTTCGGTTTCGCTGGTGGACGGCGGGACGCTGGGGCTTGATCTGCTGCATCCGCTGGAGGGGGCAACGCATCTGCTGGCCCTCGATGCCATTGATACAGGCGCCGCCCCGGGTACGCTGCTTCGTTTCGCCGGGGAAGCGATTGGGGATCTGCCGGTGGCGAAGAGTGTCCATCTGCTGGGCTTTTCCGACCTGATCGGCGCACTGCGTCTGACTGGGAACGCGCCCGTGGAGATTGTTGTGCTGGGCGTTCAGCCGGAAGCTACAGGATGGGGCACCCAACTCACGCCAGGAGTGGAATCCGCATTGCAGAAGCTCATTGAGTCGGCACTGACGCAGGTGGAGCGGTGGCGAGCGGAAATGCCGGATTTGGCTCCGGCTGGATACACTGAGCAGGTGCAGGCCTCCGCAATCGCGGGGTGAGCCTGCTGACACCGCATTCCGACCCTTTCCCGTCCCAGAGGGATCCATGTTCAGGAATCGTCCACTCCGTCAGCGACTTTCGGCGACGAGGCCACGCTGATGCACGAAGTCGGAATTGCCAGTTCGATTTTAGAGGCAAGCCTGGCCGAGACCGCGCGCCGGCCGGGGGCACGGCTGGTGGCGATCCGGGTGCGAGTGGGAGTTCTCTCCGGGGTGGACGTGGACGCGCTGCGCTTTGCCTTTGAGTGTCTCGTGGCCGATACCGACGAACGGAACGTCGCGTTCAGTGTGGAGTCGTGTCCGCGAGTGAACCGCTGCGATGTTTGCGGTCACGAATTTGATTCGCCGTCGAGCGCGCCATTTACCGACGCACCCTGTCCGCAATGCCAGAGCCGGGAAACCCGTTTTGTCAGCGGAGACCAGCTCGATCTAAAGTCCATTGAAGTGGAGGAGCCATGACCGTTGTCCGCATGGAAGAGAAGGTCCTGAACGAGAACCAGCGCATCGCGCTCGATCTGCGCCGCCGCTTCGAGGAAAATCGTGTGCTGTGCCTCAACCTGGTCAGTTCGCCCGGCTCGGGCAAGACGACGTTGCTGGAGAGCACGCTGGCCTCGTTCAGCCCCGAGGAGCGGGTGGCCGTGCTGACCGGCGATCTGCAGACAGAGAACGATGCGAGGCGCCTGATGCGGTATGGCTTTCCGGTGCAGCAGATCGTAACCGGCGGTGTCTGCCATCTGGACGGAAAGATGATCGACCGCGCGCTCGAGAAGTGGTCTCTGGAGGATCTCGACGTTCTGTTGATCGAGAACGTCGGTAATCTGGTTTGCCCTTCCAGCTACGATCTGGGCGAGGAGTCAAAGATCGTGCTGCTGAGCGTGACCGAGGGCGAGGATAAGCCGCTGAAGTATCCTTCGATCTTCCACAAATCGAGGCTGCTGGTGCTGACGAAGGTCGACCTGCTGCCGTATGTGCCGTTCGATATCGAGGCAGCGAAGGCTAACGCCCGCTCCGTGCATCCGGAGATGGAGATTCTGGAAGTCTCCTGTTCGACCGGGAAAGGGATGGATGCGTGGCTCGGGTGGCTGAGAGAACGCCGCGCGGCGGCCGGTCTGCAGCCCATCGCGGGCTGAGTTTTTCTGTGCGCGCGGTCAGGTGCTGCCAGGGATAATGACCCGTCGGATCAGGGCGTCAAGGCAGGCTGACGCCGTCAACGAAACGGAAGTAACACCTCGATTTGCCATCCGGCGAAGACCCGATTCCCCACCCTCGGAGCGTCATCCAGTCACAATTCCGCCGATCTGCGGGGGTTAGCGGCCTTCACAGGGATACGTGCCGACTTCGACATTCTGGCGAGCCGCCCGGTGCTAAGTGATTGTGATCACTGCACCAAGGGTAATGTCCCGATGTGATTTACATCACTGTGGCCTTTCTGAACGCACCGTTATGCTCCACGAGTACGTAAAGCAGTTATTTCAGCAAGCCAGGGCGAGAGAAACCAGATTGCCCCGTTTGCTGTGTGAGGTGAATACGCATGCGTCGTTTCTTTACCAGCATGGCGTGTCTTGTTCTGCTGACCGGGTTCGCAGGAACCAGGCTGGCGCAGGCTGCGGTCCATGGTGCCCAGCAAGCGGCAACTTCCGAACAGAAGACGGCAGCCGATTCGACCCAGTACGTCGGGCAGGAGACCTGCGCCACATGTCATGAGGAGGTCGCGAAGAAGTTCGGCACGAATCCTCATTCCCGTCTTGCTCTCGAGCATGCCGGTAAGGGAGTGACCTGCGAAAGCTGTCACGGACCGGGGCAGGCTCACGTGGAAGGCGGCGGCGATGTGACGAAGATCCGCCGGTTCGACAAACTCAGCCCGAAAGAGATCGATGAGACGTGTCTCGGCTGCCATGCCGGTACTCATCCGAACTTCGAGCGCTCGCCGCACGCGAAATCGGGCGTGAGCTGCCTGGGTTGCCACAGCGTCCACGCACCGGCGACACCGGAGCGGCTGCTGAAGGCGGAACAGCCAAAGCTGTGCTTCCAGTGCCACTCCGACCAGAAGG
>JBAUZR010000417.1:0-3124 GCA_049585375.1 Acidobacteriaceae bacterium | reverse complement strand
GCCCAAAGTAATGGCTGATCGTGTTCAGCTGCAGCAGGTGTTCATGAACCTGATGCTCAACGCCATTGAGGCCATGAAGGAGAACATGGGCGAACTAACCGTCAGGTCGGAACTGGGCGAGGATGGCTCGCTGCTGCTGTCGGTGATCGACACGGGAGTGGGGTTGCCGGTGGAAAACGCAGACGAGATTTTCAGTGCTTTCTTTACAACCAAGCCGCAGGGCTCGGGTATGGGGCTTGCGATCAGCCGCTCGATCGTCGCCGCGCACGGCGGGCGTTTGTGGGCGATAAACAATGAGGCCCGAGGGGCAACGTTTTTCTTTACGCTGCCGACGGAGTTGACCGGTTGCCGCTGACAGTGGCGTCGATCGACCGATACTTTCCATTGAGAGGCACTCCGCACAGTTCCTTCCTCAGGGCTGGCTGGTGAAGCGATAGAGCCGTTCGGCGTTCCCGCGCAGCACCAGCCGCGCAATCTCGACCGCGCGCTGACGGCTGATCTCGCCGTCTCGCACCATCCCGGTCAGGGCAATTCCGAGCGCCATGCGCGCATCACGACTGGCAATCCAGGTTGACTCTGCCCATCTCATCTCATCGGAGCAGGGATAGCCGTCGGTGCCGAAGAAGACCGTCTCCGGTTCGAACTCCAGCCATTCCCGGAGCCCCTGCGCCTGGGTGTGTGGCGGGAACAACAGCTCCTGACCGGAGAGAGGTCCAGATACACATTGGGCTTTTGCAGGAGGGCACCCATCTCGCGGACATGGGGCCGGCGTCCTTCCGGAAGGTGGCAGGTCAGAGAGTTGACGAAAGGTCCGGGTTATTCGTAACGGAGAGCGACGATGGGATCGACGCGCATGGCGCGGCGGGCGGGGATCCAGCAGGCGATGAGAGCGACGGCGATGAGCACGAGAGCAACGGCAACAAAGGTGAGCGGATCACGGGCGGAGACGCCGTAGAGCTGGCTGCTCATGAGGCGGGTGAGGGAGAACGCGAGAAGGATGCCGAGGGCGACGCCAGCGAGGGCCATGCGCATTCCCTGCCCCAGGATCAGTTGCAGGACGTGGTGGCGTTCGGCGCCGAGGGCCATGCGGACGCCGATTTCGTGGGTGCGCTGACCGACCAGGCAGGCGATGACGCCGTAGATCCCGATGCAGGCGAGGACGAGCGCGAGGCCGGCAAAAATGGCGAGCAGGAGCATGGAGGTGCGGCGGGCGGCAAGGGTGTCGGCGACAACGCCGTTCATCGTGGAGACGGCGTAGATGACGTAGTCAGGATTCAGCCGGTTGACGGCCTGGCGGACAGGGCCCATGACGGCGGCGGGATCGCCCTGGGTACGGAGAACGACCGCGGTGACATCGGCGAGGAGAGGCATGAGTTTGGCCGGCGTCTGCATGTAGGGGTAGAAAAACTGTGCCTGGATGGCGGCATGCGGATCGCCGCCAGGGCCCCATTGACGCACGTGGGCGACGACGCCGACGATTTCGGCTTCGGTATCGAACTGGACGAGGTGGACATGCTGGCCGATGGGGTTCTGATTTGGAAAGTACGTGCGGGCGAAGGCGTCATCGATGTCGATGACGGTGGGGGTGTTCTCGTTGTCGTGGTCGGTGATCCAGCGGCCGCGGAGCAGGGTCATGCCCATAGCCCGCTGGAAGCCGGATTCCACGAGATAAAAGAGTGCCTGGGGCATGTCGTTATCGGTGGCAGGTTTGGGACGGCCCTCGATCCAGAACGGCAATGAGGAGTCATGGATCATGGGGCGGGAGCCGAGGGTGACGGAGACAGCCTGGACGCCAGGGATGTCGCGCATGGCGGTGTCGAACTGGCGGAGGCGGGCGCGGGTTTCAGCGGCGGTGGTTTTGGCGTTGCTGGGCAGTGAGACGGAGAAGGTGACGGCGTGGTCGGGGTTATAGCCGAGGTTGACGCGCCAGAGAGCGGCAAGGGAGCGAAGCATGAGTCCGGCACCGACGAGGAGTACGAGGGCCATGGCAACTTCGACGGCGACGAAGAGTCCCTGGAGGCGATGACTGGTGCCGCTCGAGCCACGCCCGGTAGCACGGAGAACGTCCTGGAGGTTGGTGCGGGAGGTGCGCAGGGCGGGAGCGAGTCCAAAGACGATGCCGGCGAGGAGTGAGACGCCGAGGGTGAAGAGGAGAACGCGGGCATCGATGGTGACGTCGGTGGCGCGGGGCAACTCAGCGGGAAGAGCGGCGGCGACGGCTTTGGTGGCAAGGAAGGCGAGGGCGAGTCCAAGGAGTCCACCGAGGCCGGCCAGGAGGAGGCTCTCGGTGAGAAGCTGGCGGATGAGGCGGGCGCGACCGGCTCCGAGGGCGGACCGGACGGCGAATTCGGCGGACCGCGCCGTGGAGCGGGCAAGGAGCAGGCTGGCGACGTTAGCACAGGCGAGGAGGAGGAGGAAGCCGACGGCGGCGAGCAGGACGATGAGCAGGGGCTGCACGTTCCCGACGATGTCCTGCTTCATGGTGATGAGGCTGATCCCGACGCCGAAGCCCTTGTCGATCTGGGGATAGGCGAGGGCGAGGTTGTGGCCGACGGTGTCCATGTCGGCCTGGGCCTCGGCGAGGGTGACGCCGGGGGCGAGGCGGGCGACGACGTGGGCGCTTTCATCGATGCGGCGATCGCGGAAGGAGGGGTCGGTCCACTGGCCGATGGGGACGAAGACATCGCGGTCCACGCCATAGAAAAGGAAACCGGGGGGCAGGATGCCGACGACGGTGTAGTCAGCGCCGTTGAGGGTGATGGGCCTGCCGAGGATAGAGAGCGATCCGCCGAACCGGCGATGCCAGAAGCCGTTGCTGAGAAGGGCGACGGGGGCAGCGCCGAGGTGGTCGTCGCCAGCATTGAAGTCGCGACCGAAGGCCGGATGCAGGCCGAGGGTGGTGAGGAACTGGGCGGAGACCATGAAGCCGTTGACGCGCTGAGCGGAGCCCTGCTGGCCGGTGAGGTTGTAGTCCTCATGGCGGTACATGGCCATGGAGGAGAGGGTGCGGGTCTGGCGCTGCCAGTCGAGGAAGTTGAGATAGCTGACGGGAATTTGAGGGACGGATTCATTGGAGTTAATGGAGACAAGCTGGCCGGAGTGCGGATACGCGAGCGGGTTCAGC
>JBAUZR010000416.1:0-2179 GCA_049585375.1 Acidobacteriaceae bacterium | reverse complement strand
GGTGAAAGGGCGTGTGAGTCACGATGTGCTGCACACGACGTTTTCAGAGCCCACAGAGGAGATCGCCAAAACCCTGGAGCGCGACGGGTATTGGGAAGGCGAGCTGGTCCATCAGACGCGCCGCGGGCATCGGCTGATGGTGCTGAGCCGGTGGATTCGCGAGCTGGGCGTGGCCGAGTCGCACGTCCTGGAAACCAATATCGACATGTCGGAGCGGCAGCAGCGCATTGCGCTGGAAGAACAGGCCCGGATGGAACGACGGTTCCGGCAACTGCTGGAGGCAGCGCCCGATGCCATTGTCGAGATATCTGGCGAGGGGAATATGGTGCTGGTGAATCGGGTGGCCGAGCAGATGTTCGGATACCCAAGGGACGAACTGATCGGGCAGTCGGTGGATTTGCTGGTCCCGGACGCGGTGCGGCAGCACCACCGCGGATACCGCGACGGCTACCTGGAGCATCCGCGGACGCGGCCGATGGGCAGCGGACTGGACCTGCACGGCCGGCGGCGGGATGGGTCGCTGTTTCCGGTGGAGATCAGCCTGAGCCCGATTCAGACCGAGGGCGGCGTGCACGTAACGGCCGTGATCCGCGACGTGACGGAGCGCAAACGGGCCGAGCAGGAAGTGCGTCGGCTGCAACTGCAGTACACGGGAGAACTGGAGGCGCGGAACCGTGAGGTGGAGCGGGCGAACCGGCTGAAGAGCGAGTTTCTGGCCAGCATGAGTCACGAGTTGCGCACGCCGCTGCATACGATCCTGGGGTTTGCCGAGTTGCTGCAGGAGGGAAACGAGGGGGCGCTGAACGAGGCCCAGGGCCGCTTTCTGGAGCACATCCGGCGTGATTCCGAGCATCTGCTGGAGCTGATCAACGACGTGCTGGACCTTAGCAAGATCGAAGCAGGGCAACTGGTGCTGAAACGGGAGATTTATTCCCTGGCGCAGAGCGTGGGCGAGGCGCTGGATGCAATTCGTCCAGGCGCAGCGGCGAAGGGGATCACCATCGAGCAGCGCGGCGTGCGGGATTCGCTGGTGAATGCCGATCCCCTGCGGGTGAAGGAGATGCTCTACAACCTGCTGAGCAATGCGGTGAAATTTACGCCGGAGGGCGGCCGGGTCTGGGTGGAGACGGTGGAGGATGGCGGGTTTGCCTGCGTCACAGTCGGCGATACAGGCATCGGGATTCCCGTCGAGGAGCAGGAGAACATCTTCGACAAGTTTTACCAGGTGGGGAACACAACGCGCGGCGTGCGCGAGGGCACGGGGCTGGGCCTTTCCATCACCAAGGAGCTGGTACAGATGCACGGCGGCTGGATGGAAGTGGAGAGCGCGCCCGGCGAGGGCAGCCGTTTTATCTTTCGCCTTCCGTTAGCCGGGGCAGGGCTGTAGAATCGTCTGTCTTCCCCGGAAATACCCCTTTATTGCCACTCACGGAGCAGAGCCGGAACGATGCCGATGCCTCCAGAGAAAGCCGTCATCCTGATTGCAGACGATCGCGCGAGCAGCCGCGAGCTGCTGCGCACCGTTCTGCAGCGCGCGGGCTACGAGGTTCTGGAAGCCGAGGATGGCGAACAGGCTCTGGCGCAGGCGCGCAGCGGTCATCCGGACCTGATCCTGCTGGACCTGCAGATGCCGGGGCTGGATGGTTTCGGAGTGCTGGCGGAACTGCGGGGCGACCCACGCTTTGCGCATCTGCCGGTGCTGGCGCTGACGGCCAGCGCCATGCGCGGGGACCGGGAAAAGATCCTGGAAGCGGGCTTCACGGATTATCTGGCGAAGCCGGCCGGGCCGGAGACGCTGCGGGAGACGGTGGCGCGGCTGCTGCGGCAACGAGAGCCGCAGGAATAGCCGTCAGGCTTCGCGTTGAAGCCAGCATCGACAGTCAGAAATGAGCCCAGTCGCGCTCGCATGCCCGGACCATCTCCTCAATCGTCAAAGCAGGCCGTATTTCTTCATTTTGTAGCGAAGGGCGTCGCGGCCGATGCCGAGGGCGCGGGCGGCCTGGGACTGGTTTCCCTGGGCCTTTTCGAGGGCACTGGCGACCAGCTGGCGCTCGTGCTCGGCGAGGGAGGCATCCTCCTGGGCGGCTGCGAAGCCGGCCAGTGGAGCGGTCTCGGGTGCGCCTGTCCGGGACGCTGGGGACGCCAATTCCGGACCCAGCAGGGCAGAGGGCAGATCGGC
>JBAUZR010000415.1:0-4840 GCA_049585375.1 Acidobacteriaceae bacterium | reverse complement strand
GAACAGGGCGAGGCTTCGCCACAGGGTGGTGCGTGCCTGCTTCTTCTGTGTCTCTTCATTCGAGAATGCGCCCTGAGCAACGGTGCCCGGGAGGCCGGTGTCGGAGTCTGTTCTGGGGGCGGGATCGAGCGGGGCAGCCGGAAGCTGCGGGTCGAACGTGGCTACTGGCACGTAGGAGCCGGGGGGAAGCTGAATGCGGCAGCCGGAGAAACCGCACTTGCCGTAGTGCTGCAGCAGGCGTTTGCGGACGTCGCTGGCCGTGACCCGCACGATAGCGTCGTCGCTGGTGTCGTAGCTGGGCGAACGCCCGAACAATTCAACGCCGATCACGCGCTCTTTGAGCGACTCAATATGACCAGCGATGGCCTGCTCGACAATATATGTGAGGAACTGGGCGCTGCGGTGACTTCCCCTGAAGGCGCTGCCCTCAATGATCTCTGCCAGGTGACGTTTGAGAGCGGCAATCTCGTCTTCGGTTTTTGCAATTCTACTGCCAGGGGAGGGCCGTTCTTCAACTGGGGCAGATGACTGCATGGGGAGGGAAGAACAAAAATCGATGCTAGCACTTTTGATTCTTGCTGTCGCATCGGGGTCAGCCGCTCAGGGGCCGCAACAAGAGGGCAGGTATCTACGGTTAGGAGAGAGAACGACTGGATTGCCTCGTTGTATCAGCGAGTTGCGCAGATGTTAGGATCGGCGCTAACGTTGCGCTTTCAGCGCCGCCTCCCGTACCGTAATGGTTTTGGCAACGGATCGGGTGCTGAGAGTGAAGGTAGGCTCGTCACGAGGAAGGCGGAGGACGCAGGGTGCGCGTGAAAGAATCCGAATCGCGATGGAGGCAGGAGCCCAACTCATTCACCCCAAAACCCAGTTCGAGTGGCAGGCGTTCCGTTGGGAAGGCCCTTTCTCGTGGAACCCGAACCCTCCGTCCGGGACCAATCCTCCTTCTGTTCGCTTTCTTGTTTGTCGTGATCGCTGCGAGGCGGGGTTCGTCGCAGCAGGCCTCCGTCACACCGGGCGGCAGCGCCCTTTACCGGGAGGCCAGCGCACCCGTCGAGCAGCGGATCGACGATCTCATGCGTCGGATGACGCTGGCAGAAAAAGTCCGGCAACTCGACATGTATTCCGGAGCCAAAGACCTGATGAGCCGCCGGACGGATCCGACTCATGCGGCTGCGGATGCTGTTTTTCTGCCCGAGAAGGCGCAGGAGGTTTGGGGCGATCTGGGCGTTGGGTCTATTCACGACCTCTATCCGACGCCTCAGCAGGCGAATGCGATCCAGAAATGGGTGATCGCCCATAACCGGCTGGGGATTCCCGCATTATTCATCGAAGAAGGGCTGCACGGGTTCAATACGGGCACCGTGTTTCCGGCTCCCATTGGCCTGGCGGCAACCTGGGATCCCGAGATGGCGCGGAACACGGCCGGCGCGATCGCCGCTGAGGCGCGTTCGACTGGTGTGGATATGATCCTGGCTCCGGTACTGGATCTGGCCCGCGACCCGCGCTGGGGGAGGATCGAAGAGGATTTTGGCGAGGATCCTTATCTCACCGGCCAGATGGGCCTTGCGTATGTGCAGGGGGCCCAGGGAGAAAGCCTGGACAGCGATCACACGGTGGTCGCTGAGCCGAAACATTTCGCCGGGCACGGGTCGCCGGAGGGCGGCACCAACACATCGCCAGTCCATATGGGCGAGCGGGAGCTGCGGACCATGATGCTGCCGCCCTTTGCCGAAGCCATCCGCGAGGGGCACGCGATGGCGGTGATGGCTGCTTATCATGAGATCGACGGGATTCCGATCACCGACGATCCATTCCTGCTGAAGACGATTCTGCGGCAGGAGTGGGGCTTTCGCGGGTTTGTGCTCTCCGATCTCGGCGCGATCGAGCGCCTGTACTCGGCGCACCATGTGGCGGCCACTCCTCAGGATGCCGCCTGCATGGCCATCGGTTCAGGGGTGGACATGCAGTTCTACGACTTCAGCCATGCCGTCTTTCAGAACGCGCTGATGCAGTGCGTGCAGAACCACAGTCTGCCCCTCGCTGATGTGGATCGTGCGGTACGGTCGGTACTTCGAGTGAAGTTCGACCTGGGACTCTTCGATCATCCCTTCGTCGATACGGGCCTGCAGGCGAAGGTCTGGCGCTCTCCACAGCACCTCGCGCTTTCGCTGCAGTCTGCCCGCGAGTCGATGACGCTGCTGAAGAACGACGGTTCACTGCTGCCGCTTGCGAAATCCACAAAGCGGATTGCGGTGATCGGTCCGAATGCAGCCGTGGCGCGCTACGGCGACTACGAAGACGAGAAGAACGGAGAGCGCATCAGTATCCTCGAGGGGATCCGCGACCTGCTGCCAGGTTCGAGTGTCAGCTTCGATCCCGGCAGTAATATTCCGGCAGCGGTGGAAGCGGCGGCCCGCGCGGATGTCGTGATCCTGGCGCTGGGCGAGCGGCTCGGCATCTCCGGAGAGGGATTCGATCGTTCCTGCCTGGATCTGCCCGGAAACCAGGAGCAGTTGCTGGAGGCTGTAGTCGGGACAGGAAAGCCTGTCGTGCTGGTTCTGGAAAATGGACGGCCGCTAACCATCGACTGGGCGGAGCAGCACGTTCCTGCGATTCTCGAAGCGTGGTATCCGGGCGAGTTCGGGGGCAGGGCGGTTGCGGAAACGCTGTTCGGCGACAACAATCCCGGCGGCAAGCTGACGATCAGTTTTCCACGGAGTGTGGGACAGCTGCCGGATTTCTATAATGCCGATCCGTCGCGGGTCTGGAAATATATCGACAGCAGCGGCAAGCCCCTCTTTCCCTTTGGCTTTGGCCTGAGCTATACCACGTTCCGCTATGACCGGCTGCAGGTTCAGGCGCCGGCGCCGGGCAGCCACGGCGATGTTCGCGTCACCGTCGATGTGACGAATACCGGCGAACGGGCCGGGGATGAAGTGGCCCAGCTGTATGTAAGGGAGAACGTGAGCAGCGTTGAGACGCCGGAGCGGGCTCTGAAAGGTTTTTCGCGCATCCATCTGCAGCCCGGGGAAAGCCGCACGGTGACCTTCCTGGTTCCGCAAGAGCAGCTTGCCGTGTGGAATGCGGAGAAGAAGTGGGCGGTGGAAGCGGGTCGCTATACGGTTTGGGCGGGTGGGTCTTCGCGAGCCATTCTAAGCACCGAGTTCAATCTCCAGCCATGAGTCCGTTGCGGCGGTCACGGTGGGAACGATCAACGGCTTCAGAAACGACACATGAAGGGTGAGATCAGGATGAATCGTGCAGGCGGCCTGGCGATTGCAGTCATTTTGGGAATCGGCATGGGAGAGGCTGCGGCACAGACAGCGAAACAGCCGGTCGATTTTGTGGACCCCAACATTGGAGGCATAGGCCAGCTGCTGACAGCAACGGTTCCGTACGTGCAGTATCCCTACGGCATGGCCCGTGTAGCCCCGATGACGACGCCGGGCATCACGGACCGCTACCTGGCGGACAAGATTTACGGATTTCCCGCCGGGCCTGCCCTGTTGATGGCGTCGGACGGAGCAGAAGGGACGAAGCCGGCGGACTATGCTTCTGCCTTCGATCACGATTTCGAGACCGCGACCCCGTATTACTACGAAGCGGACCTGCAGACATGGAAGATCAAAGCCGAGGTCACCGTGACCCGGGAATCCGAGTACTACCGGTTTACCTTTCCATCCGCCCGGCACGGTCACCTGGTGCTGAGTCTGCACAACCATGCGGAGTTTACTGTTGCGGGACCGAAAGCGGTGGAAGGCAGCGAGCAGGTGGGCGGCGACGTCGCGGCTCTTGCCGATCCGCACGGCCAAACGCGCGAGTACTTTTATCTTGAGTTTTCGTCTCCGCAGAGTTCCTGGCAGACGTGGCAGAACGGCGTGCAAGGCCACGAAGCGAAAATCAGTGGGGACGACATCGGCTACGTTACCGACACGGCAACGACTGCCGGAGAGACGATTGAGGTGCGAGTCGGCCTCTCCTACATCAGCACGGATCAGGCGCGACGCAATCTCGAGCGGGAGATTCCGCAGTGGGACTTCGACGCGGTGAAGGAACAGGGACGCTCGGTCTGGAACAACGCTCTCGGGGACGTTGCCATTGATGGCGGCACCGAGCGCCAGCGCACGATCTTCTACACGGCGCTCTATCGGTCCCTGGGGCGGATGACCGATATCACGGAAGACGGGCGATACTTCAGCGGCTATGACCACCAGGTGCATTCCTCCGACGGCCACGATTTCTATGTCGATGACGGTCTGTGGGACACGTTCCGTTCGCTGCACCCGCTGCAGACGCTGCTGGATGCGCACCGCCAGGAGGATATGGCGCGATCCTACATCCGCATGTATCAGCAGAGCGGCTGGCTGCCGTCCTTTCCTTCGGTGGCGGGTGAACAGGCTGTGATGATCGGGCACCATGCGGCGGAGTTCATCCTCGACCTTTACGAGAAGGGCTACCGGGATTTCGATGTCGAGCAGGCGTATGAGGGCATTCGCAAGAATGCGACTCAGGCCACGCTCCTTCCGTGGAGCCGAGCTCCGCTGACTCCGCTGGACAAAATCTATTTTGACAAGGGATTCTTCCCGGCCCTTGCATATGGCTAGAAGGAAACGGTCCCTGAGGTGACGGGCGAGCGCCGACAGGCGGTCTCAGTAACCATTGAGAACAGCTATGACGACTGGTGTGTGGCCCAACTGGCTCGGGCGCTGGGCAAGACGCAGGATGCCGCATACTTCACTCGCCTGGCGCATAACTACCAAAATGTCTTCAATCCGGCGATCGATTTTATGGCACCGAAGAGTGCCGACGGCCAGTGGGTAGAGCCCTTCGATCCAAA
>JBAUZR010000414.1:0-8553 GCA_049585375.1 Acidobacteriaceae bacterium | reverse complement strand
GAGGATGGGTGTGAATCTGCAGGGCAACGCCATGGCGTCGATGATGCAGACCCGCAACATGGCCGCGGTGTTTCTGTCGGGAACGCTGCCCGCCTTTGCCGCGCCGGGGTACAAGATCGATGTGACGGTTTCATCGGCGGGCGACGCACGCAGTCTTGAAGGAGGGGTTCTGCTGCTGGCGCCCCTCTACGGCCCGGATGGACAGATCTACGCGGAGGCGCAGGGACCCATGGTGTTGGGCGGCTACGCGGTGACTGCTAACGGGAGCAGCAAGTCGGTCAACTATCCGACCACGGCGCGGATCCCGTCGGGAGCGATTGTGGAACGAGGGGTGCCGCTCGATCTGGCGCGGCTGCACACGCTTTCGCTGCTGCTGGACGACGCCGATTTTCACACCGCGGAGACGGTGGCCGGGGCCATCAATCAGGACGCGGGGCGCAAGCTGGCGCATGCCGTCGACAGCCGGAGGATCGAGCTGCAACCTGCGACAAATGAGGACATTCCTGCTCTGCTGGCGCGGGTCGAGGAGGTGGAGGTGGATGTCTTTCCTCGAGCCCGGGTCGTGGTGAATGAGCGCACCGGCACGGTGGTAATCGGAGGAAATGTCACACTGCAGCCGGTGACGATTCTGCATGGCGGCCTGGTCGTGAATGTGGTCAACCGCTTCGAGGTTTCACAGCCGAACGCGCTGGGGCTGGGCACAACCCAGGTGGTCCAGCAGACGACGGTGCAGGCGCAGGATAAGGCAGCCAGCCGCATTGAGCTGCGGGAGGGAGCGACGTGGACGATCTGGTGGAGAATCTGCAGCAGATCGGAGCGACAGCCCGCGACATTGTGTCGATTCTGCAGGCCATGAAGGAAGCCGGAGCTCTGGAAGCCGAACTGGAGGTGCTGTGATGGTTCTACTGGCGGGGATTGCGGGGAACCCAGGGGCGAACACCGGGGCCCGGACGGATCCACGGCTGAAGCCGGCAGCCCACGAATTTGAAGCGTGCCTGATGAAGGAGTTCCTCAAACCGCTGCAGCACGATGCCTTGTTCGACGACGGGAAGGACGGGGAGAGCAGTGACGGGAGCGACAATGCGCTGATGAGCTTTGGTTCCGAGGCGCTGGCGCGGGCCATCTCCGATCGGGGTGGGTTCGGGATCGCGACGAAGATCATTGGGCAGCTTGGGGAAAAACCGGGTGGCGGCGGCCGGACCGCGAATTCAGAGAACCTTTCCGGGACGGGCCAAAAATAATGACTCAAGTCTTCTGGCTTTGCGCCGATATCGGAAGAGGAGGAGAAAAAGCATGAACATTCAAAACAATCTTCAGGGGCTGCAGCAACTGTTCGGGAGCCAGGAAGTGGCCAGGACTTCGTCGGGAAAGACTGCGGGGACGACGGCGGCAGGCAGCAGCGCCGATGAGGCCACGCTGAGTTCGGCGGCGAGCGCGGCGGCGCAGGCGGCGCCGGATTCCGATGTGCGGATGGACAAAGTGGCGCAGGTGCAGAAAGCCCTGGCGGAAGGAACCTACAATGTGGCCTCGACCGACGTGGCGAACAGCATGATGGACGCGATGCTGGGCAAATGAGCGACGGGACAGAGCGTTCGGTGTCGGTGCTCGGAGTGCTGAGGGAAGGAATCGAGGCGCTGGAACGGGTGGATGCGGCGCATCTGGAGGGGCTCGCGACGCGGGCTGGCAAAGCGGTAATGCGGGAGGGGGAGCAAAGGGCGGCGCGAGAGCAGTACGCTGTGCTGGGTTTGCTTCTGTCGCTGACCCGCCGGAATCTGCGCCTGCTGCGTGGAGAGCGCCGCGAAGCATACGGCAGGGATTGAAGCGAGAACAGGGAAGCCATGGCCACCGTCAGTACAGCGTTCAATATCGCCCAGGGAGCTCTGGATGCGGACCAGGCGGCGCTGGACATTGTGGCGAACAACACCGCGAACGTGAACACGCCCGGATACACCCTGGAGGTTCCGGTCTGGGAGCAAAACGACGCGGTTTCGTTTAATGGCCTGAGTTTCGGCACGGGCGTATCGATGACCGGAGCGCAGTCACAGAGGAGCCGGGTGCTGGAGCAGGCGTTGCAGCAGCAGACGCAGACCGAGAGCGGCTCATCGGCGCGGCTGGATGCACTAAATCAGATGCAGGCGCTCTTCAGCGGGGCGACGGGTACGGGCAGCAGCGCGGCGAGCGGCATCGGCACGGATCTCTCGAACTTTTTCCAGAGCTTCGCCTCTCTGGAGGCCAGCCCCTCGGATGATTCGCTGCGGCAAAATATTCTGAGCGCGGCCGGGACACTGGCCTCGGACTTCAACGGCGCGGCAGCGCAACTGGGGAGTCAGAAGCAGTCCCTGGACGAGGAGAGCGGCAGCGTGGTCCAGCAGGCGAACGGTCTGCTCCAGAACATTGCCCGGCTGAATCTGCAGATCGAGTCGCAGAGTCCGAACACGGATGCTGGATCGCTGGAGGACCAGCGACAGCAGGACCTTACAAATCTCTCGCAGCTAATTGGAATCCGCACCGTGACGACGGAGAACAATGGGCTGACGGTGACGACCATGGGCGGAGCGCTGCTGGTTTCCGAAGGACAGGCTTTTCAGATGACGAGCGGAATGAGCGGCGGCGTTTCCGATTATTTCGACTCGCAGGGGAATGACATCACCGCCGATCTGACGTCGGGGGGAGGGCAACTTGGGGGCATCCTGACGGCGAGAGACCAGGATATTCCGACGGTAGAGACGGCGCTCGATCAGCTGGCGTATGGGGTAGCTACAGCGGTGAACACGCAGAACGCGGCGGGCTCGGACCTGGATGGGAACGCCGGCGCAGCGATTTTCACGCTCGCTGACGGCTCCCCCATCACCAGCGCAACCAATCTGGCGGCGCAACTGACGGTGGGGATGACGGATCCCTCGGAGATCGCGGCTGCAGCCAGCGGTGCGGGGTCGTCAAGTGACACGAATGCAGCGGCGATGGCGGCACTGGAGAATTCGAACATCGTGCAGGGGATATCGCCGACGAATGCATTCTCCGATATGGTGAGCAGCCTGGGCAGTCTCACCTCGGAGGTATCGAACGAGAACACGGCGCAGCAGGCGGGGCTGACGCAGCTGCAGAACCAGATTGGCGCACTTTCGGGGGTAAGCCTGGACGATGAGGCGGCGTCGCTGGAGACGCTGGAGCAGTCGTATCAGGCTGCATCGAAGCTGTTCACGGTGCTGGCGGCTGTGATGACGTCGGCGCTGAATCTGGGCGTAGAAACGACCTATGCCAGCTAGGTACAGGGAGCAGAAGGGATGAGGGTCAATCCGCTCTACATCAACACACTGGTTGGATCGCTCGATGCAACCTCGGGCACGGAGCAGCAGCTGACCGAGGAACTGGCCAGCGGGTCGCGGGTGAATACGCTGAGTGACGATCCGGTAGCCGCGGGGGAGAACGTGTTGCTGAGCGCGCAGATTGCCGGCGACGATACTTTTTCGCAAACAGCGTCTTCATCGCAAAGCATGCTGCAGATGACCGACTCGGCACTGGGGACGGTGGTGAGCCAGTTGACAACTGCGGTCTCACTGGCCACAGAGGCCAATAACGGGACCCTGAACGCAAACGACCTCACCTCGATCGGCAACCAGCTGGCGGGGATCCGGGACGAGGTCCTGTCGCTGGCGAACACCACTTACATGGGTCAGTATGTCTTTGCCGGAAGTCAGGGCAGCACGCAGCCATTTGTGCTGGATGCATCGGCACCGTCGGGGGTGCAGTACAACGGCGACGACACGGCGAGCAGTACGAGCTATCTGATGACGCCGAACGGGCAGAAAATCCAGATGAATCTGCCGGGAAGTCAGGTTTTCACGGCGAGTGGCGCCGACGTACTGGGCACACTGAACCAGCTGGTGGCGGACTTCTCTTCCGGAACAGCTTCCTCTTCGGCGCAGGCCGATACCCAGGCACTGAGTGCGGCTCTTTCGAACGTGAGTCAGCAGCGGGTCCTGATTGATAACTCGCTGACGCGGCTTTCCGCAGCCGAGAATTACACGCAGAGCGAATCGACGCAGCTGACGGCGAACCAGACGACGCTGCTGCAGGCCAATGTGGGGCAGATCGCGACCCAGCTGAGCACGGCGGAGACGCAACAGGCGGCGCTGAGTCAGGTGATTGCGACGCTGGGAAAGCAAAGCCTGTTTAACGATCTGTAGGGGCTGGTTCAGGAGCGGGGCGGCCTTGATCCGGCCGCCTGCGATTGGGCCGTCGCTCATGCCGAGGCTGGCCGATCAGGCAGGTTCGGCAGCGAGTTGTTCGCCGAGGAGGGCGGCGAAGCGCAGGAGGCGGCGGTCGTCGTTGCGCTGGGCAAGGAGTTGCAGGCCGCAGTCGTTGGAGGGAAGAACGACGGCGGGCAGGCCGGCGACACTGGCAGGCGTGGTGAGGCGAAGAATCTGCGCGCGGGTTTCGGTGTGGTCCGCTCCGGCCACGAGTCGGCTGAGCGGGGTGATAGGGGCCAGGAGGAAATCGAAGCGGCGGAAGAGGGCGTTGTTTTGGTCGCAGAAGGACTGGCGACGGAGGTGGAATTGCCGGAGCTGATCGTCGGTGAGTGAGGCACCCCAGGCGAGACGGCCGGCGATGACGGGTTCGAACTCCTGGAAATGACCGGCGTGGAGTCGGGCGGCTTCTGCGGCCTGAATGGGCGCGTAGATGTCCCAGGCTTCCGACCAGATGCGGGGTTCGATGGGCTCGAGGCGGGCCGATGCGCGGCCGAGCTGGTCCTGCCAGAACCTCAGGGAGCGAAGGATCGCGGCATCGCATGGCTCGAGGAGTGCTCCGGCGAGGACGCCGATGGAAGGGGAGGCGGGAGCGGGTGCCGCTTCGGGCGGGAGGTCAAAGAGCGCTTCCGCGAGCCGGGGCGCGTCGCGCAGATCGCGAAAGAGCCAGCCGATGGTATCGAAGGATTGCGCGAGGTGGCAGCCGCCGCTCCAGTCGCCGAGGCCGAGAGAGGCGCGGTAGCCTGCAAGTCCGCAGAGGGCGGCCGGGGCTCGGACGGAGCCGCCGGTATCGGTGCCGATGGCGGCGAGCGCGGAGCCTTCCTGGACTGCGGCTGCGGAGCCACTGGAAGAGCCGCCGGTGAGGAGTTCAGGGTGGTCGGGCTGGAGACAGTCACCGTAGTCGCGATTTTCGCCGGTGATGCCGAAGGCGAGCTGATGCAGGTGGGTCTTGCCGGTGATGACGGCGCCCGCCTTGCGAAGGCGCGCGGCGACCCAGGAGTCGGCTACGGCCGGAGGCAGATGCTGGGCATAGAAGCGGGAGCCGCTGCTCGTGGGGAATCCGGCGAGGTCGAAGCAGTCTTTGAGGGCGACGGGAATGCCGAAGAGAGGGAGCGGAGATTCACCCGAGGCGTGGCGGGTGGTTTGGCGGCGCGCCTCGGCGAGGGTCCAGTCAGGGTCGAGAGCGATGTAGGTGTTGCGGCCGGCGTTGCCGTTGGCGCGGGCCAGGCATGTCTGCACCTGCTCTTCGGGAGAAGCGTTTCCAGACTGGTAGGCGGCAAGCAGAGCCGCGAGCGGTGAGGGCGAGGACGGCATGGCTTGCATTGTAGTGGGAGGCGGTTAGCGGCCTTCACCCCAGCGGCAGAGCAGGGTAGGATGGCGCCATGGACTGGCGACTGATTTTGCTCTGTGCTGTTCTGACGGGCGGTGTAGCGGCGGCTTCTCCGGGGGCCGAACCTTTGACGCTGATGAGCCAGCGCGGTTCGCCGCAGGATCTGGAGATTTCCGGTGATGTTCCGGGCGTGGCAGCCGGGGCGAGCCGGTTTGTAAGCTACGCTGCGCTGAGCCATCTGCCGCAGGTTAGCTATACAGTCCGCGATGACGAGAACTTTTCGGGGCCGGTGCAACTGAGCGGGGTCTCTCTGGATGCGCTGCTGGCTGCACTGGGAATCAATGGCAAGGATCAGCTGATTGCGGCGGTCAGCACGGATGGATATGAGGGGCATTACACGACTGCATATCGCGCTGCACATCACCCGTTCCTGGTGCTGCGGATAGCGGGGCAGAAACCGGCGCAATGGAAGCCGGGTCCCGATGGGGAGAAGTATCAGCCGTACGTGATTTCGCAGCCTACGTTCACGCCGGCGTTTCACATTCTGGCCCACAAAGATATGGCGCAAATCCCGTATGGGGTAACGGGGCTGAAGTTTTATCCCGAAAGAGCCACCCTGGCGGCCTTGCAGCCTCACAGCGGGGGCACGGCGGCAATGGAGGGATATCGCATCGCGATCCAGAACTGCCTGCGCTGCCATCGGGCGGCGGATATTGGCGGCAGCAAGTCGCCGTTTGGGTGGCCACAGATTGCGCTGATTGCGCAGGGGAATGCGGCGGCATTCGGCAAGTATGTGGTGCGGCCGAATGCAGTGAATCCGGAGGCGAATATGCCGCCGAATCCGGAGTATGACGCGGCGACGATTGCGGCCTTGACCGCATACTTCCAGAGCGTGGCGAAGGCGGGGCCGTGATTCAGCGGCTTTCGAAGTCGCTGCTGGTGATGGCGGTCGCGTTCGACTTCACGCTCGTGGTTTTCGACAATCTGACTGACTACGGATCGAATTACGCGTTCGTCCATCATGTGCTCTGGATGGATACGACATTCCCCGGCAATCATGGACTGTGGCGCGCGATCCACCCCCTGTGGGTCCACGCGGCTTTCTACGACACGATCATTGCCTGGGAAGCGCTGACCATGGTGCTGCTGTGGGCAGGGTCCATTCGGCTGTTGAAGGCTCTGGGACGGCCCGGGGTGGGTTTTCGGGATGCGAAGAGTCTGGCGATCGCAGGGCTGACGGTGGGTTTGCTGCTCTGGCTTCTCGCGTTCCTGACCGTTGGAACAGATTGGTTTCTGATGTGGCAATCGTCTGCCTGGAATGGCCAGCAGGAGGCCTTCCGGATGTTCACGGTGATGGCGCTGATCCTTCTCTATCTGGTGATGCCGGAGGCGGAATGAGGCGCGGAACGCGTAAGCCGGGCCATCCCGGTAAAATAGAGATGTGACGGAAGAATCTGGAAAGGCTAACACCCCGGGCGGATCGAGCGGGTCGGGGGCGCAGGGCCGGCCGCGCGTAGGGTTTGTTTCCCTCGGCTGCCCGAAGAACCTGGTAGACAGCGAAGTGATGATGGGGCTGCTGGATCGGGCAGGGGCAGAGATCACGCCCAACGCCGAGTCGGCGGACATCCTTGTGGTGAATACCTGCTCCTTTATTGATAAGGCGAAACAGGAGTCGGTGGACGCGATCCTGGAAATGGCACGCCTGAAGACGGCGGGATCGGCGCAGAAGCTGATTGTGGCCGGCTGCCTGGTGGAGCGATATCGGGACGAGATCCAAAAGAATATCCCCGAGGTCGATGCCGTGGTGGGAACCGGTGAACTGGAGGCGATTCTGGCTGCTGCGGGGCTGGAGCAGTCCGCTGCGAGCGTGCCGGGGTCGCCGTTCAACATTCTGAGCGGGAATGGTGCTGCCCACGTGCGGCCGGGGCAGGAGGCGATGGCCGGGACGCACAAGCAGGACGGGCACTCCAGGGCGGAAGGCGAACGGCGGGAAGAGCAGGGTCGATTTTCGCGGGCGTCCTGGGATGGCGCGGGGGCGCGGCTGCCGCAGTATCTCTACGACCACACCACGCCACGGCTGCGCGCGACGAAGGGCGCCTCGGCGTACATCAAGATTGCGGAGGGATGCGACCATCCGTGCAGCTTTTGCGTGATTCCGAATCTGCGCGGGAAGTTTCGGTCGCGGCGGTTCGAGTCAGTGGTCGCGGAAGCCGAGGCGCTGGTGGCGGAGGGCGTTCGGGAGATCACGCTGATCGGCCAGGACACCACGTGCTATGGCGAAGACCTGGGACTGAAGGGCGGACTGGCCTTGCTGCTGGACCGGCTGGCGAAGATTGATGGGCTGGTCTGGCTGCGTTTCCTGTATGCCTATCCGAACAAAATCACAGGGCGGCTGCTGGAAGTGATGGCGAAGCATCCGAACATCTGCAAGTACCTCGATGTGCCGCTGCAACATGCGGCGGGGCCGGTGCTGAAGGCGATGAAGCGCGGCGGGAATGCGGAGATTTTCGGGAAGATGCTGGCCAAGGTGCGGGGGGAAGTGCCGGGCATCGCGCTGCGCACGTCCTTCATTGTGGGATTTCCGGGCGAGACGGATGCGGACTACGAGGCGCTCTGCGATTTTGTAGCGGAGGCTCGATTCGACTGGCTGGGAGTGTTTTCGTACTCCGACGAGGAGGGCGCGAACGCGTTCGATCTGGGCGCGAAGGTGCCGAAGCGGGTGATCGAGCAGCGCCGTCGCGCGCTGATGAAGCTGCAGAAGGGCATCAGCCGGCAGGCGATGCGGGAACACGTGGGGCGGACACTGGATGTGCTGGTGGAAGGCGAGTCAGAGGAGACACCGCTGCTGTGGAAGGGGCGGACCGGGATGCACGCGCCGGAAATCGACGGGCTGGTTTATGTGAACGATTTCGGCCCATTTCCATCGCTGGTGCCGGGACAGTTCTACCGGTGCGAAGTGACCGAAGCTCATGACTA
>JBAUZR010000413.1:0-4327 GCA_049585375.1 Acidobacteriaceae bacterium | reverse complement strand
ATCCTGCTCGACGTGATGATGCCTGGCATGGACGGCCCCACTACCTTTCGGGAACTGCGCGCCATCCCGGAGACTTCCGGGATCCCCGTCATTCTGCTTACCGCGAAAGTGCAGGCCGCGGATCAGAAGCGCTTCTCCGATCTCGGCGTTGCCAGCGTTATGTTCAAGCCGTTCGATCCGCTGATTCTGGCTAGAGACATCGCACAGGTTCTGGGCTGGCAGGAAGCATGAACGAAGCGGCAGCCGAAAAAATCGCGTCGCGCCTTGCGGAGTTGTGGCAAACCAGCCGTCCGACCATTCTGGAGCGTATGGCTGCCCTGCACGACGCCGGTCGCGCTCTGGCTGCGAATCCCCTCGACCAGGACGCACGTGATCGCGGTCGCGAGGCGGCCCACAAGCTCTCGGGCGTGCTCGGTATCTTCGGACTCCCGCAGGGCAGCGAGATTGCCGCGGCCCTTGAGGAGCAGCTCAAATCCGCCGCTCCCCTGCTCCCGGACGACCTCGCCAGCCTGGAAACGCGCATCACGGATCTGGACGCCGTGATCGCTTCCAAATCCGGCCGGTAGTCAGGCAAAAACGAGACACTGTGGCTTGACTCGCGGATAGCTCCTGCCCGTCTCCGCGAGCTTGCCCGTCTTCGCATCCCGCGCGAAGACCCCGATATTATCCGAGTCCTGATTCGCCACCAGCAGAAAGCGCTCGGTCGGATCCAGGGTCAGATGGCGCGGCGTCTTGCCTCCGCAGGAACTCCGCGCCAGCAGCGTCAGCTTTCCATCCTTCGCCACGGAGAAGCTTTCGGCGGAGTCATAAAACCTGTTGATGGCGTAGGCAAAACGCCCATCCCGCGTGAGCGCGATGTCGCAGCCCGCCGTCTGCCCGTGGTAATCCTCCGGGACCAGGCTGATGGTCTGCAGTTCGTGCAGCGTTCCCTTCTGCGAATCCCAGCGCAGCACGTTCACCACGGAACCCATCTCGCAGACACAATAAGCGATATGCCCGTTAGGGTGAAACACCAGAGCCCGAGGCCCGGACCCCGGGGCCGCATCCCACGCAGCAGGCTGATTCGGCGTTAGTTTTGCATTCGTGGGATTGAGGTGGTAGATGTGAATCTTATCCAGTCCCAGATCATTCACCAGTAACCAGCGATTGTCAGGAGAAACCGTGACCCGATGGGCGTGCGGTCCCTCCTGGCGCTCGGCGTTAGGGCCGTGACCGGTGTACTGGAAGTGGGAGACGGCGCTGCTGATCTGCCCATCGGCGTGAAGGAAAAACGAGCTGGCGCTGCCGCCAACGTAATTGGCGCAGAAGGCGGCCCGGCCAATAGCGTCCACCGACACATTGCAGGTTCCCGCCCCCAGTGAAGCGACCTGGTTGATCGGACGAAGCTTCCCAGCCGCGCGATCGACGGCAAATGCGCTCACCGCTCCGCTTTTTTGTCCTTCGAACTCGTTCAGTTCATTGGCGGCATACAGGTAATTCGCCGCGGGATCGAGCGCCAGAAAGGTAGGATTGTCGCTGGCCGCAGCCAGCTCCCCGCCCCGCAATTCCCCGCTTGCCGGGTCCCAGTTGTAGGCGTAAATGCCTTTGCTGTTTTCGTGGGTCTGGGTACCGACCAGCAGTAACCGCCGCTTCGTCTTTGCTTCGCCCTGGGCAATCCAGGAGCGCGCCGCAGCTGCCGAAATTGCCGAAGCAGCCAGAAACCTTCGTCTGTTCATCCCAGTAGTAAACCTCCTTCTCTCATGATCGCTCATGCAGCCGCACTGGCGGGGTTGTTCCGGCCGCCGTCGATCTCTTTTCAATCCGCGATGGCGCGAAGCAACCTTTTTCCTTTCAGTCAGCATCCTTTTACCGCTTCCGTTGCAGACTATTCCCGAGAATCGCCGCGTCCGCGGTGCATTTCCGGGAAGAAACTCAGGCGTTCTCACCAGCCAGGAGCCCTCTATGGCCACCGTCGCGCAGCCTGCGCCCAAACAAAAAGGCGGACAAAAATCTCTCCCCGTCAACGGTCCCGACGACACTGCGCCGGATTACCTTCCCATCATTCTGCAGGGACTGCAGACCATGAAGGATGGCGACTTCAGCGTCCGCCTGCCTGTTTCATGGACGGGCCTGGCGGGCAAGATCGCCGACCATTTCAACGAGATTGTCTCGGCCAATGAACAAATGGCCCGGGAACTCAAGCGCGTCGGCCACGCGGTGGGCAAGGAGGGCAAGACGCGCGAGCGCATCCGCGTTCCCCGTCATCGCGGCGCCTGGGACGATATGGAAGTCTCCGTGAACGGCCTGATCGAGGATCTGATGCGGCCGACCACAGAAGTCACGCGAGCGATCGCGGCCGTCGCCCAGGGAAATCTTACCCAGACCGTTCGGCTCGATGTGGACGGACGCCCCCTCGAGGGCGAGTTTCTCCGCTCCGCCAACATCGTCAACACCATGATTCAGCAGCTGAGCATCTTCACAGCGGAGGTCACCCGCGTGGCCCGCGAGGTGGGGACCGACGGCAAGCTGGGCGGCCAGGCACAGGTGCCGGGGGTGGCCGGAACCTGGAAGGATCTGACGGATTCGGTCAACTCCATGGCCTCGAACCTGACCGGGCAGGTCCGCAACATTGCCGAGGTGGCAACGGCCGTCGCCAGCGGCGACCTTTCCCGCAAGATTACCGTCGATGTCCGCGGCGAGATCCTGCAGCTGAAGGAAGCCATCAACACCATGGTCGACCAGCTGTGCTCGTTTGCTTCGGAAGTGACGCGCGTGGCCCGCGAAGTGGGCACCGACGGCAAGCTCGGCGGCCAGGCTGTGGTGCCGGGCGTGGCCGGTACCTGGAAGGACCTGACCGACTCTGTGAACGCCATGGCCGGCAACCTGACGGCTCAGGTCCGCAACATCGCCGAGGTCACCACCGCCGTGGCCCGCGGCGATCTTTCCCGCAAGATCACCGTCGATGTGAAAGGCGAAATTCTCGAGCTGAAGGACACCATTAACACCATGGTCGACCAGCTCAATGCCTTCGCCGGCGAAGTGACGCGCGTCGCCCGCGAAGTCGGCACCGAAGGCAAGCTGGGTGGCCAGGCCAACGTGCCCGGCGTCGCTGGCACATGGAAGGACCTTACCGACAACGTCAACTTCATGGCCTCGAATCTGACCGGCCAGGTCCGCAACATCGCCGAAGTGGCGACAGCTATCGCCAACGGCGATCTTTCCCGCAAAATTACCGTCGACGTCCGCGGTGAAATCCTCCAGTTGAAAGAGACGCTGAACACCATGGTGGATCAGCTGAACCGCTTCGCCGGAGAAGTCACCCGCGTCGCCCGCGAAGTCGGCACGGAAGGCCGCCTCGGCGGACAAGCCAACGTGCCTGGCGTGGCCGGCACATGGAAGGATCTCACCGACAACGTCAACTCCATGGCCTCCAACCTGACAGGCCAGGTCCGCAACATTGCCGAGGTGACCACTGCTGTTGCCCGCGGCGATCTTTCCCGCAAGATCACCGTCGACGTCAAAGGGGAAATTCTCGAGCTGAAAAACACCATCAACACCATGGTTGATCAGCTCAACGCCTTCGCCGGCGAAGTCACTCGCGTCGCCCGCGAAGTCGGCACGGAAGGCAAGTTGGGCGGTCAGGCGCAGGTCTCTGGCGTGGCTGGCACCTGGAAGGATCTCACCGACTCAGTCAACTTCATGGCTGGTAACCTCACCGGGCAGGTTCGCAACATCGCCGAAGTGGCTACGGCCGTCGCCCGCGGCGACCTTTCCCGCAAGATCACCGTCGATGTGAAGGGTGAAATTCTCGAGCTGAAAGACACGATCAACACCATGGTCGATCAGCTCAACGCCTTCGCCGGCGAAGTGACGCGCGTCGCCCGCGAAGTCGGCACCGACGGCAAACTCGGCGGACAGGCGGCTGTCCCCGGCGTCGCCGGCATCTGGAAAGACCTCACCGACAACGTCAACTTCATGGCCTCGAACCTGACCGGCCAGGTCCGCAACATCGCCGAAGTAGCAACTGCCATCGCCAACGGCGACCTTTCCCGCAAGATTACCGTCGATGTCTCCGGCGAAATCCTGCGGCTGAAGGAAACGATCAACACCATGGTCGATCAGCTGAACCGCTTCGCCGGCGAAGTCACGCGCGTGGCCCGCGAGGTCGGCACCGAAGGCCGGCTCGGCGGTCAGGCGAACGTGCCCGGCGTCGCCGGCACCTGGAAGGATCTTACCGACTCGGTCAACTCCATGGCCGGCAACCTCACCGCGCAGGTCCGCAACATCGCCGAAGTGACGACAGCCGTGGCTCGCGGCGACCTCTCCCGCAAGATCGCCGTCGACGTGA
>JBAUZR010000412.1:0-9171 GCA_049585375.1 Acidobacteriaceae bacterium | reverse complement strand
ATATAGCGGGATTCTTTCGGCGGGCTACTACCTGGACCACATGGATACGGCAGCGGACCACTACCGGGTTGATCCCGTACCGGCGAACAGCGACCTGACGCCGGAGCAGGCGGCGCGCATTTTGGGCGGCGAGGCCTGTATGTGGAGCGAGTATGTGGACGGGCAAACAATCGACTCGCGCATCTGGCCGAGAACGGCGGCCATTGCAGAGCGGCTGTGGTCGCCGCGGACGGTGAACAACGTCGACGATATGTATCGGCGGCTCTGGGTGGAGTCGCTGCGGCTGGAAAGCCTTGGTCTGACGCAGATTTCACAGGAAGACGCGAGCCTGCGCGCGCTGACCGGCACGGAGCAGATCGATGCGCTGCAACCGCTGATGCAGGTGCTGGAGCCGGTGAATTTCGACACCCGCGCGGGCTACTCAGAGAAACACGGGGTGACCACGCTGGCGCCGCTGGACAATCTGGTGGATGCGCTGCCGCCGGATCCTCCGTCGCGGCATGATTTTGCCAACGTGGTGAGCACATATTTGCAGGATCCAATAGCCCGGCCCGATCTGGAGTCCGCATTGACGGCGACTTTCCGATCCTGGATGGGCGGACCGCAGGAGATGGAGCTGATGAGCGCCTCGCCCCAGTTGGCGGCGGCGCTGCCGCGCGCGCAGCAACTGACGGAGTTGGGCACGCTGGGTCTGGAGGCGGTGGGCTACTTATCGTCGGGAGTGGCGGCTCCTGCGGGATGGAAGGCGCAGCAACTCGCCCTTCTGAACGAGGCGGAGAAGCCCGTGGCAATGGTAAAGTTCACGGTGCTGAAGCCACTGCGGGATCTGGTGAACGAGGTGAAGTGAGATAGAGGCAGGGTTTAGGGATTAGGGGTTAGGGATTAGAAGCCACGTCCGCTGCGGAAGATGATTCTCAACCGCAGCGCCCATTGCGCCGTTCGATGGCGTCGTCGTTCGCTCCCTGACCAGGGTACATTCAGCCGGCGATCCAGCCGCCGCCGACCACTTCGTCACCGTCGTAGAAAACAGCAGCCTGGCCGGGGGTGACGGCGCGCTGCGGCTCGTCGAAGACTGCCTCGACCTCGTCGGCACCGCACGTCCGGAGCGTAGCCCAGGCAGGCTCATGGCGATGGCGGATCTTTGCACGGACGCGCTTCTCACCCTCGAGGCTCAGAATGGAGATCCAGTTGAGGTCGCGAGCCCGGAGGTTCTTTGTGGTCGCCTCGGCATCCGAACCGACGGTGACGCGATGGGTCCCGTTGTCGATCTGGATGACGTAGAGCGGATCAGGCGACGGCAGGCCGAGCCCCTTACGCTGGCCGATGGTGAAGTTGTGAATCCCGCTGTGCCGGCCGATCACTTCGCCGGATGTGGAAACCAGCTCGCCGGCCGTGTCAGGGATTTGCTCGCCCTGCTCGTCGAGGTAAGCGGAGATGAAGCGCTTGTAGTCACCGCCGGGAATAAAGCAGATCTCCTGGGAGTCGGGCTTCACGGCGATCGCCAGACCGTGCTCGGCGGCGATGGCGCGCACCTCGGGCTTGCGATAGCGGCCGAGCGGAAAAAGGGTGCGCGACAGCTGCTCCTGGGTGAGGCCAAAGAGAAAGTAGGTCTGATCCTTCGCCTTATCGACGGGCCGGGAAAGAATCCAGCGGTCGCGGGCTGGATCGTACACATTGCACGCGTAGTGTCCGGTGGCGATACGGTCGGCGCCAATCTGCCGCGCGCGCACGAGGAGCTGATCGAACTTGAGGTGGTTATTACAGAGCGAGCACGGGATGGGCGTGCGACCGTTAAGATACTCGCGGACGAAGGGACGGACGACGTCCTGCTCGAAGCGCTCCTGCTCGTTGACGACGTAGTAGGGGATGTCGAGGGCCTCGGCAACGCGACGCGCGTCATAGACATCGTCAAGCGAGCAGCAACGGCCGGTGACCTGCTCCGGGATGCCCTGCTGGCCGGCGAGGCGGCGCTGATTCCAGAGCTGGAGGGTGAGGCCGACGAGGTCATAGCCCTCGGCGCGCAGCATGGCCGCGACGGTCGATGAATCGACGCCACCGGACATGGCTACGGCGATGGTGTTGTTGAGCATGCTCCCGTTACCAGTATGACAGGGACTGGCCGTCCAGGCATTCGCGGCCTCTGGCCGCCAAGCCCTACTGGTTGACGCCGCTGGCGAGGAAGCCGCCGTCGACGACGAGGACCTGGCCGGTGACGAATGAGGCAGCGTCGGAGGCAAGGTAAACGGCGGCGCCAACGACCTCTTCGGTCTTTCCAAAGCGTCCCATCGGCGTCCGCATCTGCAGTTCTTTGCCGCGCGGCGTGTTATCGAGCAGGTCGGCATTGAGGGCGGTCCGAAAGACACCCGGGGCGATGGCGTTGACGAGAACGCCCTTCTTCGCCCACTCGACGGCCAGGGAGCGGGTGAGCGAAGCCACGGCGGCTTTGCTGGCGGCGTAGGCGGCAACCTCGCTGAGAGCGACAAAGGAATTGAGGGAGGCGATGTTGATGATGCGCCCGTAGCCGCGGTCCAGCATGTTCGCGCCGAAGACCTGGCAGGCGCGAAGGGTGCCGGTGAGGTTGGTATCGATGATGTCGCGCCACTCATCTTCAGGAAAGGTAAGGGTGGGCGCGCGCTTGATCTTGCCGGCGGAGTTCACGAGAATATCGACCTTGCCCAACTGGGAGATGGCTTCGGCCATCAGGCGCTCGAGAGAGGAGCGGTCCTGCATATCGCTGGCGAGGCGCAGGGTTTTGCGGCCGATGGCTTCGATCTCAGCAGCGGTGGCGTTAACCTGCTCCTGGCGGCGCGCGGAGGCAATCACATCGGCACCAGCTTCAGCGAGGCCCAGGCTGATCGCGCGTCCAATGCCGGAGGTGCCGCCGATGACTACGGCAGTTTTCCCATGGAGTTGAAGACAAGTGAGGGTCATCGTACCTCCGCGGGCGCTTCCGATGGAACTGGGGACGGTTTCCCGAGAAACACCGGGACGATGTGACGGTCGAACAGATTCTGTGTCACGTTGCGGGCGATTACGCTCTCGCTGGCATCCAGCAGATTCAGGTAGCGGTTCCCCATTTTGGCTGCGACTTTGAACCCTACGTGGAGGAGCTGGCGGAAGCTCGGGTTGTAGTCGCGAGACTGCCAGTCGTGGCGGAGGGCGGCGACGTACTGCTGCGAGGACCAGCGGGCAACGGTTGAGGGCGGCGGCAAATGCGCCGGGGAGATGTCGATGACCGTGGCATAGGGAGCGCAGAGCTCGGCGCGATGTTCGTAGGCTTCAGCGTAGATTTCCTTTGCAAGCGCCAGACCTTCCCCACCCGATTCAGCGAGGCCGATGAGTTCTTCGAGCCAGGTGGTTCCGGCGGTCTTCAGGTGTACGCCGGAGTCCTTTGTCGCTTCGTAGATGGCGGGGTAGATGGAGAATTTGTCGCTGCCGGAGTGGATGCTCAGCTTGAGGTTTGCCGGAAGACCAAGGTTGCGAACCGCCCAGGCGATGGCGGCGACGTCCAGGTGGATTTCGCGGCGAAATTGCTCGATGTTGCCGACGTAATCGACACCTTTATTGAAGCGGCCGGTGAACTTTGGGGCGATGGTCTGGATGGGGATACCCTCATCGGCAATCGCGGCGAGGATGATGAGGAGATCGGTTGGGGTTTGCGCCGCGTCGGTCTCGTCCATGGAAATCTCGGTGACGAAACTTCCCTTCCCTTTCGCTGTTTCGATGCGGCGGTAGACCCGGCCGGCTTGTTCCACGGCAGAAAGGAACTTTGCCGCGGTTGCGCGGAGCAGGTCCAGGGCGACCTCGAAGGTTTCATCCACGCCATCAAGGCGGATGGTGCCTTTGAGGTCCATGTGCCGATTCACGAAGCGCTCGATAGACGAGGCGTCAGCAGGCTTGCCGATGGCGTCGGCGACATCGATGGTGAAGAAGTCGCAGGGCGCGAGAAATCGATCGACGGTGGTGAGGTTGATGTGGTCGGCGTCGCAGTAATAGGGGTGCTTCCAGCCGAGGGCCTGAACCGCCGCATCGGCCGCCGCGCGGGTTGACTGCGGCTCCGATCCGATGATGAGGTGCTCGCGGTTGGACTTGTTCCAGACGGGGATGACGTCGATGCCGGCCTGGGATGTTTCGATACAGGCTTGAAGCTGGGCCTTCGCCTGGTGGGCGAATCGATCGCCGACGCCGATGGAGAATTTGCCGAGGACGTTTGGAGAGGTGGTCATCATCTCCTCAGTTTTGGAATCGATCGCGGTGGGCCCAGAGACCCACGCTTGGGTTGGGAATAAAGAAAATTTCCTCGCCGGCGACCGTGTTGTATCCCGGCCGCAATCGGGAGGGATCGTAGCGTTGCAGCATCGAGGTCAGATCGCCCCAGGCAAAGCCGACGCCTTCCACTTCCTGCTGGGTGAGATGACCGGGACACCAGCGGATGGTAAAGCGCCCCTCGGATGATCCGTGGATGAGATGAGCGGCGGCGCTAAGATCCTGCGCGAGGTCGGCGTTGTTGGCAACTGCCTCCAGGGTTGCGGGCGTACCGCGGTAGCCGTATTTGCGGATCAGCGCGTCGATGGTACGGTCTTCCCCAAATTCCCGCACAGCGGGGGCGAGGATGATCAGCTCGGCACCATCGGCCAATGCCATGCGCGTTCGGTAGACGGCTTTGTTGCCAAGCCAGGTGCTGTGATATTCGTGCGGCTCCAGATAAACGACGGCCTTGCGGATCGGACGGTCCAGCATTTCGAAATTGACCTGGAGGCTCAGGTCCGCGGCGCGCTGGAAGCACTCGAGGTCGTCGCCGATGAAGAGCCCGCGCGTGACGAGATTGCCGGCGGCATCGCGCGCAACCACGGTGTGGACGTAGACGATGGGCAGATGGTGCAGGAAACGATCGGAAGCGTAGTTGAGCACGCGACGGACGGGATTGTCGGCGCGGCCCATAATCCGCTCCATCCCGTAAACCGCGCCGAGGTAGTGGCTGCGATTGATACCTTCCCTGCCCCCGGTGCCGATCAGAATGTTCTTGTTGTAGTTGGCCATGCCGATGACTTCATGGGGCACGACCTGGCCGAGGGAGAGGATGAGATCGAAGTCGCCCTCGGCGACAAGGGAGTTGATCTGGGCCGGCCACGCGTAGTCCAGCTTGCCCTCGGACTGCTCGCGAATGAACGCAGCAGGAACTTCGCCGAGGGTTTCGATATCGGTGCGCCAGTTGTGGATGCGAACGAGGTTCTGTGGGAGCTCGCCGAACATGCGCGTGAGCTGATCCGCGGACATGGGGGCATGAGTGCCGAGCGCGGGGAGAACGGCGTGGAGACGATCGCCGTAGAATTCCCAGGCGAGGCGGGTCAGATCTCCGGCACGGGAATGCAGACGGGTGATGTCCGGCGGAACGACGAGGACGCGGCGGCGCGAGCCGAGTTGGTGGAGCGCGGCAAAGAGCAGCGCCGGCAGATCGGCGGACGAAAGAACCGCATCGGCGTTGCCGTGGGCAAGAAGGAGGCTCATGCGGCGAACTCCACTTTACGCAGACCCGGCGCAAGCAGGGTGATGATGAGCAGCGCCAGGAGGTAGACGCTGGACGCCAGGATGAACAGGCTTACGTAGCTGTGGGTGATCTGCAGGATCCATCCGGCGCTGGCGGCCAGCAGCATGCCGCCGGTGGACCCGGCGCTGGTGCCAATGCCGACGACCGATCCGACAGCAGCTTTAGGAAACATATCGGAGGCGGTGGTGAAGAGGTTCGCCGACCATCCCTGGTGCGCGGCGGTTGCAAGACTGAGCAGGCCGATGGCGGTCCATTCGGAATGCAGATGACCGGCGGTAAAGATGGGGACCACGCAGCAGGCGCAGACAAACATGGCCGCGATCCGAGCCTTCTCCGGCGAAAGACCGATCCAGCGAAAGGGACTGGGAAGCCAGCCGCCACCGATGCTGCCGACGGAGGACATGGTGTAGATGATGATAAGCGGCAGTCCCAGGTGGGCGAGATTGAGGTGGAACCGGCTGGCAAAATAGGAGGGCAGCCAGAAGAGAAAGAACCACCAGATGGGGTCTGTGAGAAATTTGCCGACGGCAAAGGCCCAGGTCTGGCGATAGCTGAGCAGGCGCAGCCAGCGAACGCGCGGGCCCATCTGTCCGGCGGCTTCTTCGTAGATGTGGCGCAGCTCGACGCCGGTGAGAGTGGGGTGATCGGCCGGCTTGCGGTAGTTCCGATACCACCAGATGATCCACGCGAGGCTGAAGAATCCGGTGATGAGAAAGGCGGCGCGCCAGCTGTAGTGCAGCGCCACCCATGGAACCATGAGGGGCGCGAGAACTGCGCCGACATTGGCTCCGGAGTTAAAGATGCCGGTAGCCAGGGAACGCTCTCTCTGCGGGAACCATTCGGCGACGGTCTTGATGGCGGCCGGGAAGTTACCCGACTCGCCGAGTCCGAGGCAAAAGCGGGCAATGCCGAATTCGAAGGCGCTGTTGGCCAGGGCGTGGCCCATCGCGGAGAGGCTCCAGATGCCCATGAAGACGCAGTAGCCGATGCGGGTGCCGAGACGATCGATGAGACGACCGGCGGCGAGCACGCCGATGGCGTAGGCCAGCTGGAAGGCGAAGACGATGTAGCCGTAGTTGACTTCGGTGAGACCGATGCTGTGCTGCAGAGTCGGCTTGAGGATAGCGATAACCTGGCGATCCATGTAGTTGATGGAGGTGGCGGCAAAGAGCATCGCGCAGATCGTCCAGCGCACACGGCCAAGGCGCACGCGTCCGGTACTCTCCGGCGCAGCGCCCTCTTCGATCGCGGTATCCCCGTTTCTCATGCCAGAACTGGCTTCCTCAGAGACGATACGCTTTGCGCACCAGATTGTAGGTAAGATCGCGGGCCACCTCCACCGCCTCGTCTTCATCGAGGCGATGCTCGGCAACCAGGCGCGCCAGCCAAACGCAGTCCATACGGCGGGCGACGTCGTGGCGCGCGGGAATGGAGAGGAAGGCGCGGGTGTCGTCATTGAAGCCGACGGTGTTGTAAAAGCCTGCGGTCTCTGTCACCTGTTCGCGGAAGCGCAGCATGCCCTCCGGACTGTCATAGAACCACCAGGGCGGCCCCAGACGCAGGCAGGGATAGTGGCCAGCGAGCGGAGCCAGCTCACGGCTGTACGTGGTCTCGTCCAGCGTGAAGAGGATGAGGGTAAAGTTCTTCTCGTTGCCGAAGCGCTGGAGGAGCGGGTGCAACGCGCGTACATAGTCGGTGGGCAGAGGAATATCGGCTCCCACGTCGCGGCCGTAACGCTCGTACAGCTTCCGGTTGTGATTGCGGAATGAGCCGGGATGGAGCTGCATGACGAGGCCATCCTCGACGCTCATGCGGGCCATTTCGGTCAGCATCTGGGCGCGGAAGAGCTCTCTGCCAGTTTCGTCCGCGCCACCGGCGAGAATGACGTCAAACAGGCGTGCGGCCTCGGTGGGATTCAGATCGGCCGTGCGTGCGCTGGGATGGCCGTGGTCGGTCGCGGTGCAGCCGAGGGTCTTGAAGCGGGCGCGCGTCTTCTCCAGAGCCCGCAGGTAGCCTTTCCAGGTTCCAGAGTCTTCGCCGGTGATCTGGCCGAGTCTTGCGACATTGCCTGAGAAACCGGTGAAGTCGGGATCGACGACGGAGTCTGGACGGAAGGTGGGCAGGATGCGGACGTTCCAGCCGGAGTCGCGGATGGCCTGGTGATCGGCGAGGGTATCGAGCGGCGAGTCGGTGGTGGCCAGTACTTCCAGGTGAAACCGCTCGTAGAGGGCGCGGGGCAGGAACTCCGGCGTCTGCAGACGCTCCGAAATGAGGTCGTAATAGAGGTCCGCGGTGGCCGCCGAAAGTCGTTCTTCCAAACCAAACAACTCATGGAAAGCATAATCAAGCCAGAGGCGGGTGGGCGTGCCCCGGAAGAGATAGTAATTTTCCGCGAAGAGGCGCCAGACGCGACGCGGATTCCTCAGCTCTTCGACGCCGATCTCCAGGTCTTCAAGGGAGATACCCTGGCTGTACAGCATGCGGTAGACGTAATGATCGGGCTGGACGAAGAGCTTCGCGGGGTCCGGAAACGGCAGGTTGCGGGCGAACCAGGCGGCCTGTGTGTGTCCGTGGGGGCTGATCAGGGGCAGGTCCCGCACCTGCGCATAAAGCCGGCGCGCCAGGCTGCGCAATACGGGATCCGCGGGGAAAAGCCGGTCATCATGGACAAGAGACGTGGCCCGCGCGGGCATCAGAGGCACAACCTCCTGGGAATCGGATCTGCGCTTTAGCATCGCAGAAGTCCGATCACCAGAATACGCCCCGGCTCGGTGCAGATTCACGGAGGCTTGTCCCCCGATGCGGGAGATTCGTCTGAGGATTTAGTACTGGCGAGCCGCAGAAGGTTTTGCGGCGATCAGGAACCGGTACGCACCGAACGACTGAGGACGCGAGCCGACCGTACCGGTTTTTTCTGAGCGCCGCGCACGAGTTTCGGAGCCGGAGCTTCCTGGATGCCCGAGGAACGATCCATCCACTCATCGAGGCGCGACTTGCGAAAGCGCCAGCGGTTGCCGAGGCGGAAGGCGGGGATAAATCCCGTAGCCGCGTACCGATAAAGACTGTCGGCGCTGATGCCGAGATAGTGAGCCGCCTGACGAATGTCCATGACTTCGCGCACTTCGGCGGGTTGAGTAGGAGAGGGTTTCACGGAGCCTCCGGCCAGAGCAGCACGCTCTGTATACCATACGGAGCAGCGGGAGTGAAACACCCAATTCGAGGAGTATTGAACTCCTCACCCCATCCTGCTCAATTCCTGCCAATAGAACAGGATGGGGTGATCTGATTAAAGTTTCGGTTCGAGGCCGCTGATGATGGACAGGAAGCTGTCGTCGACGGTGCGGTTTTTGGCGATCGCCTCGGCGAGGGGGATGTCCTCGATCTTCGTGCCGCGAAGGACAACCAGCCGGCCAAACTTGCCCTGGTGGACGAGGTCGATCGCGGCCAGGCCGTAGCGAGTCGCCAGCATGCGGTCGTAGGCGGTCGGTGTGCCGCCGCGCTGGGTGTGACCCAGGGTAACGGAACGGGTCTCGTAACCGGTCTTCTTCTCGATCTCCTCAGCAAGATGGTCGGCTATCCCAGTGAGACGGGCGTGACCAAATGAATCAACCTTGGTGCCTTTG
>JBAUZR010000411.1:0-8498 GCA_049585375.1 Acidobacteriaceae bacterium | reverse complement strand
ACAAGATCAGGAACCTGAGCGTCGGTTACACCCGATGCGGAGCAGGGCAGCTGCATCCCGATACCGATACTCTTCCGTGGCGCGGCGGCCCGGACGGGGGAGGCTACTCCACGGCCGACGATCTGCTGGCCTTTGCCGCGGCCCTCCGAAGCCACCGTCTTCTGGATGCGCATTACACGGAACTCCTCACGACCGGGAAGATCGAGATGCCGGTCAATGGGCGCTATGCCTATGGCTTCATGGATCACCGCAGTGCCGGAGTTCAGTGTGTAGGGCATGCCGGCGCATGGCCCGGAACGAACAGCGATTTCGAGATGTGTCTTGACTCGCGTGATGTCTACGCCGTTCTGGCAAATATGGATCCTCCCTCAGCCGAACAGATCGGGTTCTTCATCGGAAACTGGGTTACGCAGTCTGCGGCAACGCGGTGATTCCTTCGCGTGGGCTTGTCAGCTGTTGACAACAGAGCGATGCTCGTTGACGGGCTCTGGACGTGCGGTCGGCGTTCCCAAAGTCTCAGCCGCGAGCGGCCAGAAAAGCAACCGCCCTTCTCCCGATTGGCTCCGAGAATCGGAAGGATGACATGGTGAGTGCGAGGTGAGATGTGGCCCCTCCCTGCGACGGACCACGGTCTCAGCCCCGTTCCCCGCAAGCCTGCACCCGCTTCAGGTGCACCCGCCCCCACGCGCAGATCGTCTCCAGCACCGGCACCAGCGTCCATCCGTACTTCGAAATCGAATACCGCACGCACGGCGGCACACTGCGCTCGTCGTGCCGCACCAGAATGCCGTCCCGCACCAGCTCCTGCAGATGCCGGATCAGCATCCGCTCCGTCATCTCCGGAATGCTCCGCCGCAGTTCGCTCGTCCGCATCGGCCCGTTCGAGAGCCGCCACAGAATCGTCCCCTTCCACCGCCTATCTACCACCGACAACATCGCGTCAATGGGACACGGCGAAATCTCCTTCTTCGAGACCGGCATGACGAAAACCTCCACTGACAACTTTGTCAGTACAAACCTTTGCGTCAGTGTACTCCGGTCCCGCGTCTTATCCCCGGAAGCCAAGAAAGGAGGCACCCACCATGATCCTGAACATCGTCACCACGCTCTCGCTGGGCCTGCTCATCGGCACTGAATTCGCTGTCTCCGCCTTCATCAATCCCATCCTCCGCCGCCTCGACCACCGCTCCCGGCTCGCCCAGCTCCAGCCCTTTGCCGCCCGCCTCGGCGCCGCCATGCCCTTCTGGTATGTCCTGAGCTTCATCCTGCTTCTCACCGAGACCGTTCTTCTCCGTCACACCCCCCAGCTCTCGCTGCTCATCACTGCCAGCGCGATCTGGGCCTTCGTGATCGTCTTCACCCTCCGCTTCCTCGTCCCCATCAACAACCGCCTGATCCGCCCCGCCCCCGGCATCACTCCTGAGCAGTCCCTGCGCGAGCACGACCGCTGGGATCTCATGCACCGCTTCCGCGTCCTCGCCCTCACCGCAGCCATGGTCGCCTTCCTCGTCGCCATCCGCGTCTGAGAGCCAGAGACTCGTTTCCAGGAACAACGCCCGCGCCGAGTAACCTTCCCATCCCGGGGCCGAGGCAGGGCAGGAGCCGAAGCCGAGCCCGGAGCCGAAGCCGAGCCCGATGCCGGAGCCGGAGCCGATGCCGGAGCCGATGCCGATGCCGAGCCCCACCCCGATCCGCTGGCCCGAGCCCGGCCTGTGCCTTCCGCCGCGCTAAACTCGCCCAATGGCGCTCGAATTCACCACCTCATATCTCGATGACGCGCGCGCCCTCTTTGCCTATTACGAAAGGCTCGGCGAGCGCGCCATGGCCCAGGTCTCCGACGACCAGCTTTGCTTCACCCTCGACGACGAGGCCAACTCCATCGCCACCATCGTCAAGCACATGGCCGGCAACATGCGCTCCCGCTGGACCGATTTCCTCACCACCGACGGCGAGAAGCCCGACCGCCACCGCGATTCCGAATTCGAAGATCCGCCAGCCACCCGCTCGGCCCTCCTCCAGACATGGGAATCCGGCTGGGCCTGTCTCTTCTCTGCCCTTGAGCCCCTGACCGATGCCGATCTCTCTCGCACCGTCACCATTCGCGGCGAAGCCCACTCCGTCATGCAGGCCATCAATCGCCAGCTCGCCCACTACCCGCATCACGTCGGCCAAATCATCCTCCTCGCCAAACACTGTGCCCGCGACCACTGGCAATCCCTCAGCGTTCCCCGCCGCGGCTCCGCGGAATTTAATCGCAAGGTCGCTGCCGGCGAAGCCAGTCAGCGCTAGGAGCGCGAAGCGCGTTCGCCCCGACGGCCAGTCCTGGCCAGTCTTCGGATATCCCGGACGTCGATCACCGTCTTCGGATACCCCGCGACCACGGACTGGACCATTGCTCGCCCCACCTCGTCCAGCGTGCAAGCATAGTTGGGCAGCAACGGTCGCAGCAGCGGAACCACCCACCCTATCGCCTTGTACATCCGAGGCAAATGGCGCTGCCCCCGCATCGCCTGCATCAATCCAGGCCGAAAGTTATAGACCGCCCGTAAGCCCACCCGCGTGAGCGCATTCTCGGTTCGCCCCTTCACTCGCGCCCACATGATCCTGCCCTGCTCGTTGCTGTCCGTCCCCATGCCCGACACATAGGCGAACACCATTCCGGGGTTCAGCCGCGCCACCACCTCCGCAAAATGAAGCGTCGTGTCATAGGTGATCCGCGTGTACTCCGCCTCGCTCCTGCCCACGGAGCTCACGCCCGCACAAAAGAAGCATGCATCGCAGGCCGTTAGCTGTTCCGCGACCCCCTCCACTTTCAGGAAATCCGGCACCAGGCACTCCCGCAGCTTCGCGTGCCGGGCCCCCGAGGTTCTGCGGCTCACCAGAAGCACCTGCTCCACCGCCGGATCGTCGAGGCACGCCAGCATCACGCCCTCTCCCACCATTCCCGTCGCGCCCGTAATCATGATCCTCAGTCCGCTCTGCATCCCTCCACTCCTCGCTTCCGTCCGGCAAGCCACCGCACCCATTCTCCCGTGTCGGCGAGCCTCCGTATTACAAATTTGGAACATCCCCTGTTTCGGTAATTCCGATGACTTTATGGGCACGATAGAATCCCGTTAACACCCCGGTTACCGAAATACCATTGGAGCGATGAAGTTGGATACGAGCATGCAGATATCCTCCGTCAGCACACTGGATTCTGACCGTTTCGAAGCGGCCTCGCCCTCCTTCGCTCCGTTCTTGCTCTCGCTCGCTCTCTTTCTGCTCGTATTCTTCTGCTTTTTCGCCGTCCCGCTCCTCGCCTCCGGTCCAGGCTCTCGCGTCCTGTCCATCCTCACCACAGCGCTGGGCTTCGGCGGCATCGTTCTGATGGCGCGTCTCACGAATGCACGCACCAAAAACCTTGGCCTGGTTCTCGCTCGCCTGCTGCTGCTGGCCTTTCTGGTTTTGTTTGCCGCCGAGCGCCTCGCTGGACTCGCCGGACTCGTTCCGCTTCCCCCCAATCTCCGCAGCCTCGCCCTGCCGCGGCTCATCATCGCCAGCGCGGTCGCCCTGGCCGCGGCCTTACTCCTGCCCCGTCTGCGCGGCATTCGCGAGAGCGAAGCCCTCGCCCGTAAGGAGCATGCGAGCTTCCTCGCCGCCGCCGAGCATACCCTCGACGACTTCTACCTCTTCGAAGGCGTTCCCGACGCCTCCGGCGCCATCGCCGACTTCCGCTTCACCTACATCAATCCCAACGCGGAGCGCCGCCTCGGCGTCCCCCGCGAATCCCTCTACGGCAAAATCCTCACAGAAGTCCGTCCCTTCATGATCCGGTCGGGACTCATCGATCAGTACCGCGAGGTTGTCCGTACCGGCGTCCCGTACGCCTGCGAAGTCTTCATCGACGACGAAATGATCCAGGGCACCTGGCTCAACGTCCAGGTCGTCAAACTCGGCGATGGCATCGCGATCACCAGCCGCGACGTCACCGAGCATCGCCGCCGTTCCGACCAGGTCCACTACCTCGCCCACCATGATCATCTCACCGGCCTGGCCAACCGCACTCTTCTTCACGACCGCCTCCGCCAGGCCATCAGCCGGGCCGCGGAGCTTGACCAGAAAGTGGCCGTCTTCCTCCTCGATCTCGACGACTTCAAGCGCATCAACGACTCACTCGGCCACGTTGACGGCGACCGCCTCCTCGCCACCGTCGGCCAGCGCCTGCTCTCCTCCGTCCGTGAATCTGACACCGTCGCTCGCATAGGCGGCGACGAATTCGTCATCGTCATGCCCGACTTCCGAACCCTGGACGACGTTCGCTACTGCGGCCAGCAGATCATCCGCAACGCCGCTCAGCCCATCCACATCGGCGACCGCGCGCTCCGCCTCACCCTCAGCGTCGGCGTCGCGACCTATCCGGAAGGCGGCGTCACCGTCGAAGAGCTCCTGCGCAATGCCGACGCCGCAATGTATGCCGTCAAGGACTCCGGCCGCAACAGTCTTTGCCTCTTCGACGAAAGCCTCGTCGGCGTGCGCGCCACCACCGCCTGACCCGAAAGTCTTTTGAGATGAAGTCCGCGGGCAAAAGAAGAACGCCGCCTCGACGGCGGCGTTTCTTCTCTCGGGGATGAGAGGCGCTTTAGGATGCGGGAAGCCTATCGTCCCCCATTCACTTTCGTCAACTGCGAACGCGGACCGGCGGTTATCGGCTCAAACCGCGCACTTCACCGCCCGACTCGCCTGAAAGATTCGGGACCTCTCAGGAAGCCGCCAGATGGAGCGGAGCCAACGCCGTCTCCTCGGCCGCGGGGCGCATTTTTCCCGCCAGCTCCCGGGCGATCTCCGCGTGGCTCGGCAACCGCGGCGCTCGCGCCCACGACGTCGGTTCGTATTTCTCCATCCGCTCCCGCAGACGCGCGTTCTCCCGCAGCGTTTCGATCATCTGCCGCTGAATCTCCAGCACATATCCCTGGGCTTCCAGCACCAAACCGTGTACCTCGAGGGCGCGCACCCTGCCGACCGCCCGTTCAATCTCCATCAGCTTGCTTACAAGATCCGTGGCGCCCATCGTCACCCGCCTCTTCCAAGGTCTGCCCGCGTCGCTCTCACGGTAGAGCCATCCTCTCCTGCTTTCCCCTGCCGCGTAAGTGACCGTCGTCACAACGTTGCAGAATCAGTCACTTGCACCACTTTTGCAGCAGTCATCTCACGACCCCTGTTGAATCCCGGTCAGAAAGCCCCTCTGCACCCGGTTAAAGCTGCGCCCCCGCAGTACGGCCGCGACGATCGTGCGGATGGCGCGTGCGTCGCTCAGCGGCACGTACCGACAGGCGGCATTCCGGTCGATCGCCATCTCCGGCACAATTGAGACGCCCACGCCCGCAGCCACCATGCCCAGCACGCTGCTGAACTGGTCACTCTCGAATGCGATTTGCGGCGTCACCCGGGCGTGCGCACATGCGTCCAGGCTCAGGTCGCGGAAGCAGTGCCCGTCTCGCAGCATCACGAACGACGCTCCCCGCAGGTCCCGCAGCGCCATCGATTTTGCTTCGGCGCGGGGATGATCCTTCGCCAGCACCGCGAAGAGCGGCTCGCGGCGCAGCGGAAAGAGCTCCAGATCTTTGTGGCGCAGCGGCAGTGCCAGGATTGCCAGATCGATTGACAGCGTTCGCAGACTTTCGATCAGCACCGGCGTCGTCGCCTCCACAATGCGCAGCTTCGCTTCCGGATACTTCTTCGCAAACGCAGCCGTGGTGCCTGGCATCAGATAGGGCGCAATCGTCGGGATCACGCCCACCGCCACGCTGCCGCGCACGTCCGCGCGCTGCCCCGCCACGCTGGAACGGGCTGCTTCCATCTGGCTAAGAATGGCACGCGCGTGCGGCAGAAAAGCCCGCCCTGCCTCGGTCAGCCGGACGCTTCGGCCCAGCCGATCGAAAAGCCTGGCCCCCAGATCTTCCTCCAGCTTGAGCACCTGCTGCGACAGTGAAGGCTGCGCCACCTGGCAGCGCTCCGCAGCTCGGCTGAAGCTGCCCGTTTCCGCGATCGCACAGATGTAGCGCAGTTGCTGCACTTCCATAGGACCTCCCTATATGTCCGATGGTCTCTATCTATTGGAACTATAGCTCTTCAGGGTGGTACATTCATCTGGTTCGGAACCAGCACCGCGCATGCGAGCTGGTTCCGCTTTCAAAGGGCCGCCCGACCCACCGAGTTCATTCACCGATCCACGTCTGGGTTCCAAACGGAACCCGGCACACGCTTTCAACCTCAAGAAGGAGAAGTTATGGCAACCGAAGCAAAATGCCCGGTCCAGCACCCCATCCAGGGCGCACCCCGGTCCAATCGTGACTGGTGGCCGAACCAGCTCAACCTGAATATTCTTCACCAGCACTCATCCCTCTCCGATCCCATGGGCGAGGAATTCGATTACGCCGAAGCATTCAAATCCCTCGATTACGACGCTTTGAAAAGGGACCTTACCGCGCTGATGACCGACTCCCAGGACTGGTGGCCCGCGGACTTCGGTCACTACGGTCCGCTCTTCATCCGCATGGCCTGGCACAGTGCCGGCACCTATCGCACTCTGGATGGCCGCGGCGGCGGCGGTCGAGGTCAGCAGCGTTTTGCCCCGCTCAACAGCTGGCCCGACAATGTCAACCTCGATCGCGCGCGCCGCCTGCTGTGGCCCGTCAAGCAGAAGTACGGCCGGAGAATTTCCTGGGCCGACCTGCTGATCCTTGCCGGCAATGTCGCCCTGGAATCGATGGGCTTCAGGACCTTCGGCTTTGCCGGCGGCCGCGCTGACGTGTGGGAGCCCGATCAGGACGTCAACTGGGGTGCGGAAGCCACCTGGATGGGGACAGATCAGCGCTATTCCGGCGAGCGCGACCTGGCCAATCCCTTCGGCGCGACAACCATGGGTCTCATCTATGTCAACCCGGAAGGCCCGGAGGGCAAACCGGATCCGGTCGCCGCTGCGAAAGATATACGCGTCACCTTCGGTCGTATGGCCATGAACGACGAAGAAACCGTCGCCCTGATTGCCGGCGGTCACACCTTCGGCAAGACGCATGGAGCCGGTCCCGGTACCCATCTGAAGCGTGAACCCGAAGGTTCCCCCATTGAGGAGCAGGGCCTGGGATGGTCCAGCGCCTACGCCTCGGGCATCGCCGGCGACGCCATTACCAGCGGCCTCGAAGTGACGTGGAGCACCACGCCAACGAAATGGAGCAACGACTTCCTCGACCACCTCTTCAAGTACGACTGGCAGGTGACGAAGAGCCCCGGCGGCGCATGGCAGTGGAAGCCAAAAGGTGACGCGGGCGCCGGCACCGTTCCGGACGCACACAATGGCTCGAAGAAGCACGCGCCGGCAATGCTCACTACCGATCTCGCCCTGCGTCTCGATCCCATCTACGAGAAAATCTCGCGCCGCTTCTACGAGCATCCTGACGAACTGGCTGATGCCTTTGCCCGGGCCTGGTTCAAGCTCACCCATCGCGACATGGGTCCGCGCAACCGCTATCTTGGCCCGGAGGTTCCGGCCGAAGAGCTCATCTGGCAGGATCCCATTCCCGCCGTTAACCATCCGCTGGTCGATGCAAAGGACATTGCCGGTCTCAAAGAGAAGATCCTTGCTTCGGGGCTCACCGTCTCGCAGCTGGTCTCCACCGCATGGGCCTCGGCGTCGACCTATCGCGGGTCGGACAAGCGGGGCGGCGCCAACGGCGCTCGCATCCGCCTCAGTCCGCAGAAGGACTGGCAAGCCAACGAGCCGGCGCAGCTGCAGAAGGTGCTGAAGACCCTCGAAGGCATTCAGAGCGAGTTCAACAAAGCACAGTCCGGCGGCAAGAAAATCTCCCTGGCCGACCTGATTGTGCTCGCGGGATGCGCAGGCGTCGAGAAGGCGGCGAAGAACGCCGGCATCAACGTCGCCGTTCCCTTCTCTCCTGGCCGCATGGATGCGTCTCAGGAGCAGACCGACGTCGAGTCTGTAGGCTTTCTGGAACCGCGAGCCGACGGCTTCCGCTCCTACTCCAATGGCAACGGTCATCACGAACCGGCTGAGGTCCTGCTGCTCGACAAGGCTCAGTTGCTCACCCTGACTGCGCCGGAACTCACCGTTCTGTTGGGCGGCATGCGGATGCTCAACACCAACGTAGGACAGGCGAAATATGGTGTCTTCACCGATCGTCCTGAGGCGCTCACCAACGACTTCTTCGTCAACCTGCTCGACATGCGTACTGTGTGGAAGGCGACCTCCGACACGCAGGACGTCTTTGAAGGGCGCGACCGCAAAACCGGCAAAGTTCGGTGGACGGCCACGCGCGCTGACCTCATCTTTGGCTCCAACGCTCAGCTTCGGGCGCTTGCCGAGGTCTACGCAAGCGCGGACGCGCACGAGAAGTTCGTGCACGACTTTGTCGGGGTCTGGAACAAGGTGATGAACCTGGATCGCTTCGACCTGCGCGGCGCCGGGACAGCGGCCTAAATTGGCAGCCAGGGGGTACCCC
>JBAUZR010000410.1:0-4437 GCA_049585375.1 Acidobacteriaceae bacterium | reverse complement strand
GTCTCATGTCTCCCCTGCCCGGTGAATTGCGCCGGCAGTATGCCAGCTGCGACTACGATGTGCGCCACAACGCTACCGCTTTCGGGATGTACCAGGTTCCGTTTCATTCTCGCCACCCGCTTCTGCTGCAGGCTCTGGGCGGGTGGTCGTTCTCGGAAACAGCGATCCTGCATTCCGGCCTCCCATTCAGCGTGCTGAGCGAGCCCTACATCGCCAACGGCAGCGGAGTTTTTCAGGCAAACGGAGCCAGCACCGTCCAGTTCAACGCCCCTGCCTACGCCAACAGAGTTCCAGATGTGCCGGAGTATCGCAGAACACCGATGGCCGCTGTCACTGTTGCCGGCACAAAACAGTGGCTCAATCCGGATGCATTCATATCGGTCGTCAATCCGGCGACCGGCGCCTGCACCGGAGGAGACTCCTCGATGGACTGCCAGTTCGGAGACTCGGGGCGCAACTCCGTGCGCGGCCCACATTACACAAATTCGGATATTTACATCACGAAAACCTTCCCGATCCGGGAAGGCGTCACGTTCCGTCTCGACGGACAGATGTTCAATGCTTTTAACCATCCGAACTTTGCCCTGCCGAGTGAAGTGGAAGCCGGCGTACCAGGCGGCGCGATCCCGGCCCGCTTCGGCACCCTTGAAAGCACGATCTCGCCTCCAACAGGACTGCTCGGCGTGGGCCTTGGCGGCGACAGCTCACCGCGCATGATCGCATTCCAGGGACGCATCGAGTTCTGAAATTCGAAGCTGGTGGCGAGCCGATGCAGGTTGACCAGAGTGACGGTCACGAACTCCCGGTGATCAACACTCGGCGTATCGCCGTGCAGATACCGGAGGCCGTAGCGCGCAGGACCGGAGGGTATCGTGCGCCGGGTCTGGACGATGGATTCCGGCTCGGGGTTAAGGCGAAGTGGCTGGGAGACTCACCTCGCTTGCTCGCTCAGGCCGACGCAGGACATCATTGCGCGTAAAGAAGGTGGTTTTTATTGTGAAAGCCGACCGGTAAGAAAGAGGTCAATCGCGACGTCGCTGTCCGCCTTCCAGAATAAAAAACTTGGATTCTTCAGTCCCCATTGGATATACGGTACGGCGAAATGAGCCTTGGCTGTTGCAGTTGTGCCTTCAAAATGGACAAGAATGGGGATCGTGATCTCGTGAGGCGTGCCAAGGAGTGTGAAGATACCCGTTACCTGAATGGTTGAGTCGCCACGGGCCGCCATCGTCCCGGTGTAGGTTTTGGGCGCAAAGGAGACGGTCGTGTACTGATCCACCTTCAGGACGTCGTTGTTCATTTTCTTGTCGCGACTGCCATTGCCGGTCTTGCCGCTGCCGGCAAGGACGACCACCGAACCTGACATCTTAGGATTGCTGCGGTCAAACTCGATCGATCCGGATTCGATGTGAAAAGTACCGTGCACGACCTCGTGAGTCGTGTTGAGTGTCATCTGAACCTCGCTGGCTTCGGGGTTGACGACGAAGGTCTGATGCTGAGCAAGTGCGGCCGGAGCGAGCATGACCGCGAAAGCCAGGACTGCGAAAGATTTCATTGCATCTCCCTGGTGGGTATGACTACCGAGAGTTGTATTGGCGCGGCTCGACTTCAGTTGGCAAACACTTGTGGAGCAACCGCCGGGGGCTGGGTGACACGCGTGAGTCTGGCCGTTACGCGCATCGCGCCCGGCCAGAGACTGAGGCAGAAGGGAAGTACAGCGCGCGCGAGAGCATTGTTCAACCCGTCGGCGGCGGCCTCGGCAAGACGCATCTGCGGCAGCATTGCGGTGCGCAGCTTTGGTTGAAAAACAGGCGCCGGTTCCCCGGCAAGATAAGCAGCGGCAGCCCGGCGGCCAGTATTCAGTGCGATCGATATGCCATCGCCGGTGAACGAGGGGATTACGGCTGCCTGATCGCCGATACAGTAGAGCCCGTCATCGGTAGCGCGGCGGATGTAACCGTACGGGATATGAGTGACGGTGATCGGCTTGTCGAGCAGCGGTTCCGCGCCGTCAAGCCGCATCGCAAGGTGGGGACAGTCGTGTTGCATCTTCGCAAGAAGGCTCTCCCAGCGAAGACCCGCACGTGCAAAATACCGCCGTTGTATCACACAGCAGAAATTCGTAATGCCGTCTTCCACCGGTTGGATACCACCGTAGCCTCCGGAATAGAGCGTCAACTCCGAGGCGTTCGCCAGATCGGCAGTCTGGGCGGCTGACAGTCTGTAATACATCTTGAAGCCGATCCACTGCTGAGGGTCCTTCGGCCGCCTGTGGCCGCGCAAATCGTGTTTGCCCGTGGCCAGAAAAGCAGTTGGAGCCTCGCAGGTGGTGCCGTCGTCAAGCGTAGCCTGCCAGAGGTTCCCGGTCGCGCGGCTGAGCGACTGCACACTGCGACCACGCTCAACGCGGACTCCTGAGGCGATGGCTGTCGCGATGAGCGCTGTATCCAGCGCCTTGCGCGTGAGCGACTTCGCGGGAAACGGCAATGGGGCCGTCGCGGCACGCCTTGCTGCGGCCAGTCGAACGTAGTCGATCGGCACGGCGCCAAGTGAGGTTACGTCGATGCCCAGCCCATGCAGATCCTCCAGGGCCTCACCGCTTAGGAACTCTCCGCAAACCTTATGCCGCGGTGTAGGCTCACGTTCGATCAGCGTGACGCTGCATCCCTTTCGAGCGAGCGCGATCGAAGCCGCACAGCCTGCCACTCCACCACCAAGGATCAGAACTTCGTCTTGCAATCCATTCCCTCCCACTCCACTGGATATCCAATCAATCAGACTCCACCTCTCTTAGTAGACGTCTATAAAGCACTTCGGCGCATCATTCTGTACAAATCGTCATTTTGGCGCCGGGAAGACGTAGCTGGTAGGCGGACGCATATGGCAAGGTGAGAATATTCCGGAAGCGACAGCCATCCCCACACTGGCTGTCGAGCTTCCCCTCGCCGCAGACCTCGTGTAGTCCTCCCTGCCTGCCCTCCTCCCAACTCTAAGTCAATGCCAACCGGCAAGTTCTAGGGCGTTGCCGGAGACGATGCGGGTGTAGACACGGATTTGTCACCGTGAAAGAGGCGCTGATTAATGTCCGGCCAGAATTCCTTGGCAACAAACGATATGGCGTCGATGGCAACGTTGACGCCCCACTGGGAACCGGTGTTTGAGAGACTGCGCTCACGCGTGGGGTAGTATGTGCTCGAGATGCCGGCCGAGATGCCCGCGCCCACGACCTCGGCGATGTTGAAGGTGGGATTGCCGGCGTCCGAGCGAGTGACGACGACGCGGCTGAGAGCGTAGCCGGCTCGGGTGAAAAAGCCGCCACGGCCGAGAGTGTAGAAGCGTGTGTCCTCATGCGTGGCAGCGGGAACGAAGAACTCGACCATATAGTTTTCCGAGGTCTGATCAACGACTACGTGCCAGAGGTAGCGGCCATAACCGACGCCTCCGGTTCCGAACTCGGGTGTGGAGTTGCTCAGGTAGTTGTAGCCCGCAACCGCGGCCGGAATGACGATGGCGGAGTAATCGAAGGAGTCCTCGGTGGCAGTGACGAATTTTTCTTTGACCGATTGCGGTGGGAGATGCTGGTCGGTGCTGACGGCCCGGAAATTAGGGATGATCCCGAATATGCGTTTGGTCTGCTCGTTAGTCTCACCGTCGGACGATGCAGCAGACTGCGGCGCGGGTTCATCGGGCAGAACCGCGTCCGCAGAGCGCAAAGAGGAGGAGGCGTCGTTGGACAAGCTGCTGGATGCGCTGAAGGATCTCGCAGACACAGGAGAAGAAGGAAGCGCTTGCTGCGCGTAAAGCCAGCTGCCGGAGAACAATCCGAGCAGCGATATGGAGATTCGAGATAAATATTGCCGTGAAAGGTTTGTCATTGCTCCTGATTCACTGGAAGTGCAATCAATTGGTAGCGGGAAATCTCATGGCCTTCCCGCCGACGATCCGCCACGGCGGGTGGTGAGCTCGCGCCAGTTGAGACCGATGTCCACAATCATCAGCGACGCAAGTGTGAAAGCAATCACGCCGACGGCGGCGAGGCTGTCGCCAAGATGGCTCCAGTAGCGAGGCCAGAGATTGAGCACGCGGCTCGAGACGAAGGTAAATGTGACGGCATAGGAGCGGGCCATCCACTGGCGATGCTGGACGATCTGGCGGTTGCGCGCGGTGATTAAGGCGGCGGTGGTGCAGACGATCCACGCGGCGGCCTGCATGGAGGTTCCGGGTAAACCGGGGCGGCCGGCAGCGAGCGCGATTCCGGTGAAGGCACCCACAAAGACCGAGATGACGTAGACGCGGCCCAGTATGCGATGGAGCTGGAGGTGACGCTGGCGAATCCGCGTGGAGAAATTGATGGGACCGATCAGGAGAGCGAAGGTTCCGGCGAGTGTATGCGGGATCAGGAGACGGCGGTCGGCGATGACCTGCAGACGGTAGGCG
>JBAUZR010000409.1:0-3264 GCA_049585375.1 Acidobacteriaceae bacterium | reverse complement strand
CCTGAACGCCGGGCCAGCGGCTTTGTTCCGCCGTGCCGGGAGCCATAGCCGCAGCGTTTGCGGAGGATGAGGTCAGAGGCGTTAGAGGCGCATCGGCCACATCGATCAGCGCCGTTTGAAACTGGATGCGGCTGTACGCGGACAGGTCGAGATTCTGTGTGAGGATCGCCTGCGGGTTCCATGTCCACAGGTTGCCGGACCAGGCGAGGGCCGGCACCGCGACGGCTGTAAGCGAGGTAGGCGTGTCTGGACTTACGATGGGCCGATCGAGGGCGAACGACAGATCGGTGTGCGGCCACTGCAATCCAGCATGGGCTGTGCGCAGCCGCATCAGGGTGGCCGTATTGGAGTAACTGTCATAGGCGACGGCAGTGCCGGTTGCTGGATTGCCGTCGAAGTCAAAGCGCAGGTCGCCATAGCTGCGGGCGCCCAAAACATGCGGTCCGCGCGCATCGATTCCGAGGATGGTTTGCCTCCACGTCGCGCCGGTGCTGCCTGAACCACCCAGAGCAATGGTCGGAGTCGCGGGGATATCGACGGCCTTTGTGTTGACAAAGCTGCTCATTAGCAGAAGGCCGGTGACTTTGACCGGAAATCGGGACTCGGTTTCTACCTTGGCCTGTTCCTGCGTGCTGATCTCGGACTCCTGCATGGCTTGCCGCTCTCGGAGATCCTGCACAGCTGCGGCCATCGACGTGGAAGCCTGGGAAGAAGAGGAATCGGATTCCGGAGGCACGGCGGAGGAACTCTCCGGCACGACTCCTCTCTGCGCCACCTGCCGTTGCACAGCAGCCAGCTGCGCTCGCATCAGCGCTAATTGTTGCTGCGACTCCTCCAGTTGCACCTGAGCGCGCGCCATGGCATCGGTAAGCTTCTGCACCTGCTCCTGAAGATCGTTCTGACCCGCCGTCTGGGCGACGATCGAGGAAGCCGGTGACCCAAGCAGCACGATGGATCCGAGCAGCACGGCCAGCAGCCTTGATCTGTGGCCACGGATACGGCCTGCTACACGGGGTTCATGAATTCGCTCACATTCGCATGTTCTCATTGGGAATCACCTGCTCGATTGGCACGGTGGGGCTGTCCAACCGCGGCCCGCGCGCCACTTTCATCTGGAAGATTGTCTCGCCCGGACGGCTGCTGAGAAGAACGACTTCTCCCCCGTGCTCTGTGGCCACACAATGAGCGAGTGTCAGCCCAAGGCCGGTTCCTTTCTGCTTGCCCTCACTGACGAAGGGTTCGAAGAGGCTGTCCCGGATTTTCTCCGGAACGCCGCAACCGTTATCGATCACGCTGAGGAGCAACTGCTCACCGACGGATTCAAGCACGACGGCGACATGAGGAGCGAGGCCGGCCGCGCGCTGCGACTGGCAGGCGTTAAGGAGCAGGTTGAAGATGGCTCGCTCAATCTGTTTCGCGTCCACTGCGGCCGCCGTATCGGCCGGGTTGCAGATGCGGACCTCGATACCGACACGCTCCGCATCCGGATGGGCACGGACCAGCGTTACGGCATGTTCCACCACCTCGGCCAGCAACCGCGGAGATCGCCGGATGCTCGCGCCGGTGCGACTGAAAATCAGAAGCGACTCGATCATGTCGGTGGTTCCAAGCACCGCCGCCCGGACATCGGCAAGAATCTCCGTGCGCTCGCGTGTCGAGAGGCGATCGGAGGCAAGAAACTCCGAGTTTGCGTAGATGGTGGCGAGATAGTGGCGGAAATCGTGGGAGACCGAGCTGGCCATCCGGCCGATGGTGGCAAGCCGCTCCGACTCGAGCAGAGCGCGGTTTGCCTCCTGAATTTCATTCCTCATGCCGGCAAAGGCCGCGCTCAATTCCCGGACTTCACGCGTACCCTTGCGGGGGAGCTGGTGGGCAACGTCGCCCATGCCAAATGCGCGGACACCCTGCGAAAGCTCCTCGAGCGGCCGGGTCAGAAGGCGCGACAGAATAATCATCAAAGCTGTTCCGCAAAACAGCGCGATGAGCCCGGCGCTGAGGACGATGCTGTCAATGTGCCGGATAGAGCGTTCGGCGGGCCCGAACGATTTGAGAACGACGAGTTGCAGCGGAGCCGTTGCCTCCACAGAGAGGTCTTCTGTAGCCGCGAGGAACCGAGCCCCGCCGAGCTCCACGTCGACCGGAGAGCGCGGCGTGCCCAGAGGAAGAGAATGCCCGTCGGCAAGGTCGGCCTGGGTCTGCGGACCGAGCGTGCTGGCAACGATCCTGCCGCTGCTGATAAATGTCGCATCCACGCCGGTAGGCTGGCTGATTTCGCGCACGGTTCGTTCGATGGAGACGCCGCTGACGACATATCCCAGCAGCGTACCCTCATCCTCGCTTCCGAAATAAAGAGGCCGGAGCGAGCAGGCGTACAGGGATTCACCATCGATCAGATAGTGCCGCCCAGGTGACATCACCAATTTCTGTAGCTCCTCACGCAGGGCAGAGCTGTTCCCGTTATCGGTCCTGGTATAGAGCGCGACGATCCGGTTGCCGGAATCGGCAAGGGCGAATAAGTCGGTGCCGCTGATCTGCCAATAACTCGCGGCTCCGTCCTGAATGGTCAGCTGGTCGCCGCTGGTCATCAGGGCCTTAAGTGGAGGCAGCGCGGCCAGAAGGGCATTCTCCCGGTCCAGAGCGTTCAGCCGCTCAGTCTGAAGGTTCTGAAATGCCACGACTGAATGTTCGAGATCCTGCGAAAGATCGGAGGCGACCTGCGTTCGCAGGCGATGGCGGATGAGCAACAGGCAAAGGCTGCTGACGAGGAGGATGACCAGGGCCATCGCCAGCACAAGGAGAGCGTAAATTCGAACACCGCGCATCCGGGAGGGAAGCGGGAAGGCCGGAGGTCGTTGGTTATCCATTGGGTCTCCGGCGGGAGAATCAGGGGACAAATTTATATCCTGCTCCGTAGATGGTGAGCAGGTGCTGTGGATTGGCAGGATCCGGTTCGAGCTTCTGACGCAGCTTCAGCACCTGATTGTCAACGGTGCGCGTAGTTGGGTACGAATTATAGCCCCATACCTCATTCAGCAGCAGGTCGCGTGTCAGCACGCGCTCGGCATTCTCGGTAAAAAACTTCAGCAACTTGAATTCGTGCGCAGTGAGGACCACCGGTTTACCGCTGCGCCGGATGGTCATCCTGACAAAGTCCACTTCGCAGTCGCCGAAACGACAGGTCTCCGGAACAGCTGGTTTGCGCTGTCGCCGGATAGCCGCCTGGACCCGAGCCGTGAGTTCGCGCGGGCTGAACGGCTTGGTGAC
>JBAUZR010000408.1:0-2124 GCA_049585375.1 Acidobacteriaceae bacterium | reverse complement strand
CGCTGGGCCCAGGCGTGATCACTGGGGCGGCCGACGATGACCCATCGGGAATTGCGACCTACTCTGTAGCAGGCGCCCAGTTTGGAACCCAGTTGCTCTGGACCGCAGCCCTGACGTGGCCTTTGATGGCGGCTGTCCAGATCATGTGTGCTCGCATCGGCAAGGTGACTGGGCAGGGTCTGGCGGCAAATCTGAAGGCCCGGTTTCCAGCCTGGCTGCTCTACGCGTTCGTTTTCGCATTGCTTGTAGCCAACACGATTAACATCGGCGCCGACCTCGCCGGCATGGCGGATGCGGCTGCGATGCTCTCGGGGATTGATTCACGCATATTTGTAGTAATTTTTGCTGTCCTGATCTCGTGGGCAACGGTCCGGCTCCGCTATCAGCAGATCGCGAACACGCTTAAGTGGCTGGTGCTCGTCTTATTTGCCTACCCCATTACCGCGTTTGTGGTGGGGGTCGACTGGCGGCTCGTGGCACGCGCCACATTCGTGCCTTCCGTGCCGCACAGCCAGGCCGAATGGGCGATGCTGGTGGCGATTCTCGGTACCACGATCAGTCCCTATCTCTTTTTCTGGCAAGCCAGCGAGGAAGTGGAGGAAGAGAAGGCGGCAGGCCAAAGTACCCTGGCCATGCGGAGAGGGGCATCTGTTCAGGAACTGGAGATGAGAAATATCGATGTGGGCGTTGGCGCGCTTGTCTCGAATATGGTGATGTTTTTCATCATGCTGACGACGGCGATTACCCTCAACCGCCATGGCCTTACGCACATCGAGACAACCCGGCAGGCAGCCGAAGCCCTCCGGCCTCTTGCCGGCAGATTCGCGGCCACACTGTTTACCCTTGGAATCGTCGGCGTCGGATTTCTTGCTATCCCAACGCTTGCGGGATCATCGGCCTATGCCTTCGCGGAAACGCTGGGATGGCGCCAGGGACTGAACCGGAAACTGAAACAGGCGCGCTGGTTCTACGCCCTGATTCTGCTTTCGACGGCGGTTGGAGTCGGTCTGAACTTTGCGGGCGTCAACCCGGTCAAGGCGCTCTACTGGACTGCGGTCATCAATGGATTGCTGGCCCCGTTCCTTCTTGTCGCCCTCCTTATGGTCGCATCGGACAAGAAGCTGATGCAGGGTCAGCCGAGTTCACGATTGGGTTTCGCCGCCGTGACAATCGCCACGATCGCTATGTTTGCCGCCGGCATCGCGATGTTTGTCGTGTAGATCCGCAACAGCCGCAGGCATCACCCCGGAAGAGAATGGGTCCACTCTCCGGTGGACCCGCTTGAGAGGCGCCGGAAGGGTGAGAGTGCAGGGGATGTTACGAAGGAGGAGTAACTTTGGGAGCGCAGCGAGCAACAAGATGCCGCGAAGGCGGAGCGGAGAGTGAATGAGCCTCTTTTCTCCAGAATGGCACCGCGTGACCAGTAATACTGTTCACTTTTGACCGCGCTCGGCGGTCGCTTCGCCGCGAAATTGGACTTTTGGAGCGCAAAGTCCTACGAGCCGTCACAGGATCGGGAATCCAATATCGAACCGGAAAAGAAAACTCATGGTCCTCCCTGCAACCCATCCTCGGAGATGAGCAGAACAGTACAGATTGTTGTGTCTGTGAGTGCGACGATTGATCTGAAGAAGAGTGCATGGATGCCTGCCTGCGCAGCCCTGAGCGCCACTCGAACAGCGTCGCACGCGAAACAGGTTCGCACGCGCGGAGATCATTCACAAAGACGGCGCAGCAGTCCCACGGAGTTTTTACAGATCACAAGGTGATTTATGAAGAGGTCTCAAGGTTTTGCAGTAGCCGTTGTCGCTGGAATCTGCCTCCTGGCAGCCACCCCCGCAGCGAAGACCCAGGTTGTAGTCGATATCGGAGTCGCTCCCGCGTGCCCCTATGGTTACTATGACTACGCTCCTTACAGCTGCGCTGCCTACGGCTATTACGGTCCGGAGTGGTTCAATGGCGGCGTATTCATCGGTGCTGGACCCTGGTTTCACGGCCCCGAGCACTTCAATGGACACGTGAACAATCGCTACGATCCGCAGCACGGCTATCGCGGCGGGCTGCCGAAAAGGAACGAGAAAGGCCGCGCTAACCCCGCTCCCCGCAACTTCAGGGGAAACGAAG
>JBAUZR010000407.1:0-6383 GCA_049585375.1 Acidobacteriaceae bacterium | reverse complement strand
GCACCACACACCGTCGACGGTCATCAGCTTGGCGTGGATCATCGCCGGCTGATATTCGTGAATCGCCGCTCCCGCCTCGATCATTCGCCGGCTGCTCTCCCGGCTGAGCCTGCGGACGATGGGATGGTCGATGTGGGGACCCGCGGTAAGAATCTCGACTCGAACGCCCCGCCGGGCGGCTTCGGCGAGCGCCCTGCGCGCGCTGCGATCGGGGAGGAAGTAGGGAGTTGTGATGCGCAGGCTGCGGCGGGCACACTGAATCAGCACCTGAAAGAGGATGCGCGCCTGCGTACCGCCTCCGTGAGGCGTGCTGATCACCACGAATCCCGGAGCACCGTCGGCATCGGACGGTGGCCTGAATTGTCTGGATCCGGAAAGGATCTCCCCGGAGCATTCCAGCCAGTTCTCGGAAAACGTGGAGATCAGGCCGGCAACGGCTTCTCCTTCGACCCGAAAGACGGTGTCGCGCCATGCCGGGCCCTGGGGAGTGGGATACCGCCAGTGATCGGCGATGCCCGCTCCGCCGATGAAGCCCGTTTGTCCGTCCACAATCATCAGCTTGCGATGGGTGCGGTTATTGATCCTCTGCCAGGTCTTCAGCCGCAGCGGGTTGTACCAGTACATGCGGCCGCCGGCGAAGCGCAGCCCATCGAAGAACCCATCATGCGTGTGCAGGCTCCCGACGGCGTCCACGATCATGCGTACTTCGATCCCGGCGCGGGCCCGTTCGGCCAAAGCTTCCAGCATTTCGCCGCCCACACAATCCTGTCCAAACTCGTAGTATTCGAGGTTGATCGATTGCCGCGCGCGCCGGACGGCTTCGAGCTCGGCGGGGTAAAATTCCTCTCCGTTGCGAAGACGGGTCAGCTGCGAACGTCGCAGCGCGCCGTCGGTCACTACGCTCAGATACTGGAGGAACTCATCGGAATCGAGCGGGCCCTGCGGCTTGTTGCGAAGCGTGTAGGGCAGCGCCGAGCCGAATAGATCGACGGCGACAGCCGTCGCTCCCAGCGCCAGGGCCCCTGCGCCGATAACGGCCAGTCCCCGATTTGCCCACCTGGCTGCGCTTGCTTTCTCATCGTCACTCATCATTTAAAAAGATGGGGCAGACTCCCCGGTGGGCAATCCGGCGTTGACGCGCCTGCTGGTGGAAGCGGCCAGAACCTCGCTGCCGGCAGCGAGCAGCGTCGCGATCCTGGCCTGTTCCATCGTGAACGTCTGTCTGGGTGACCGCTGGCTGTTCGCCGCCGGAGGACAGTTGATCCCTCGGCAGACGAGCCCGTCAGCACTCACGACCGCACCGCTCGCGATTAGTGCCCGTGAGGGTGACCGCCCTGCATGACATGACCACGACCGTCGCGCATCTCGTTACCGTGAAATCCTCCATGCGGATGGTTTTGCCAGTGGCCGTGATTCCAGTTATCGCGTTCGCCGCGATGAGGCATGGCACCGTGATAACCATGGTGTGGGTCGTAGTGGTTGTCGACGTACCCGTGAAAGTGCGGGCCACCATGGAACCAGGGCCCTGCCCCGATGAAGATGCCATCGTTGAACCACTCCGGGCCGTAATAACCGTAGGGCGCACATGGATAAGGCGGATAGTCATAGTAGCCATATGGGCATACCGGCGCCGGTCCAATCTGCACGGAGATTTGCGCCTGAGCGCGGGGAGCAGGCGCGAGCAGCACTACCAGCGCGAGCGCAGCCGCGGAGAACACAGAGAAACGCATGGGTTGCCAGAGAGAGATCAACCTCGAAGAACGCATCTGTAACTCCAATCCTGGGATTTCAATCCACAGTGTGGGATTGGCATTTCGGCGGGAACGTTGTGCGGCGTATTGGATTCGATGCAAATTAGGCCGCCGTTTGCATCGTCAACCGGGCAACCATCGCCTTATCGGCCCCATCCGCCTCCCCCCGGTGTTTCAATGCGGAGAATATCGCCTTGCTCCAAGTACCGGCTGCACTTACCCGGCAATTCCGACGAAGCGCCATTCGCGGCTGCGGTGACGATGGCTCGGCCCGGCGCGCCTTCGCCGCCACCGGCGAGACCCCAGGGATGGAATTTGCGCCGATCGGCGAGGAGCGTCACCTGGGCCGGGGCGAGCAATTCGATCTCGCGGACGAGACCGTCGCCCCCTCGGAAGCGTCCGCGGCCGCCGGATCCGGTGCGATAGCCGTAGCGGCGAACGCGGAATGGATAAGCGTATTCGAGCGCCTCGACCGGCGTGTTGAGCGAATTGGTCATGTGCGTATGCACGCCGGAGATGCCATCGAGGGTGGGTCGTGCACCCATGCCTCCGGCAGTGGTTTCGTAATAGGTAAACGGTTCGCCCGTCCGCGGATCGATACCGCCGATGGTGAGATTGCTCATGGTCCCGGCGGAGGCGGCGGGAACACGATCCGGCGCGGCATGGGCGAGCGCGCGCATCAGCGTATCGACGATGCGCTGCGAGGTTTCGACATTGCCACCGGCCACCGGCGCCGGCGGGCGGGCATCGACGAGGCTGCCGGGAGTCGTGACGAGAGTGAGGGGACGGAGGATACCGGCCGTGGCGGGAGCGTCTTGCTCCAGAAGGCAACGCAAAACATAGAAACAGGCGGAGAGCGTGATGGCGCGCACCGCGTTGATGCTGCCCGGAACCTGCGGAGACGATCCGGTGAAATCAGCGTTGAGAGAGCCGGCTTCGGAGTCGATCTCGAGGCGGACGCAGATGCGGCAGGGCGCGTCGCTGACACCATCGTCGTCAAGTGCATCTTCGGCGGTGAAGGTGCCAGTGGGCATCCGGCGCAGCTCGGCTCGGACCAGACGCTCGGAGTAGTCGAGCAAGCCATCGATAAGAGCGAGGAGGCGCGCTTCGCCATATTTCTCCACCAGATCGAGGACGCGGCGCTCGCCGACGCGGCATGCGCCGATCTGCGCAGACAGGTCGCCCTCGCGTTCTTCCGGCGTACGCACGTTGAGCAGGAGGAAGTCCATCATTTCGCGGTCGAGCGTGCCGGCACGCACGATGCGCACCGGGGGAATGCGCAGACCCTCCTGAAAGATCTCGCGCGCGGGTCCCATGGATCCGGCAAAAGTGCCGCCGACATCGGCATGGTGCGCACGGTTGGAGACGTAGAACGCGGGACTGGCGCCGCCAGGAAGGAAGATGGGCAGGACCATGGTGATGTCGGGCAGGTGGGTCCCGCCGGCGTAGGGATCGTTCAGCACGGCGATGTCGCCCGGGCCGAGGGTCAGGGCGCGAACCGCGGCTTCGACGGACATCGGCATCGAACCGAGGTGCACGGGCATGTGATCGCCCATGGCAATCACCCGCGCCTGGCCGTCGAAAACAGCGCAGGAGTAATCGCGACGCTCTTTGATATTGGGCGACAGTGCAGTGCGCCGCAGGGCGGCGCCCATCTCTTCCGCGATCGAATGGACAGCGCTGCGAAAGATGGCCAGTTCGACAGGATGGGGAGCAGGCTGGGTCATGGAGCGGGCCTTACGTCGATGATGAGGTTGAGGAACGGGTCCACGGTGGCGCGGCAACCCGGCGGCAGGAGGGTCGCGGAGGTGTATTCGGTGATCATCGCCGGACCGGTGAACACGTCTCCGGCGACGAGTTGCTCGCGGCGATAGAGGCGGGACGGGAGAAATTGGCCGTCGAAGAAGATGGCGCGCTCATCGCAGCAGGCAGCACTGCCGTCGCCGGCGCGGGATTCGCTGCGTTTCGGCTCCCAGGGCTCGGCAGCCGCGGTCATACGCAGGCGCAGACTCACAATCTGGATGGGCTTTTCGGAACTGGAGAAGCCATAGCGCCGGCGGTGCAGGTCGTGAAAGGCTTCGATGGAGCGGGCCGGATCGTCAGTACTCCAGGGAACGTTGAGCTCATAGCCCTGGCCGCGGTATCGGAGGTCGACGGAGTATGCGGGCGTGCCATCGAGGCCTTCCTCGGCAAATTCGCGGCGCGCCTGCTGTTCGAGGGCAGTGAATGCATCGGCGAGAGTGTGAATCGCATCGCCGGGCAGCATGACGGTGCGGGCATGATCGCGAACGACGTCGGCAAGGAGGATGCCGAGCGCGGAGAGCGCGCCGGGCATCATCGGCACCAGCACCCGTGGAATGCGCAGAGAGAGCGCCAGGGAGCAGGCATGGAGCGGTCCGCCGCCTCCGAAGGCGACCAGGGTGAAGTCGCGCGGATCATGGCCCTGTTCGATCGAGATGACGCGGATCGCTCTGGCCATTTCTGTTTCGACGACGCGGACGATCCCGGCGGCGAACTCCTCCACAGTGGACAGAGGCCCTTTGTGCTCGCGCAAGCCGGCCTCGGCACGGGCGCGATCGACGGAGACGGTTCCGCCCAGGAAGCTGTCGGCGTCGAGGCGTCCCAGAAGCAAATTGGCGTCGGTGACGGTGGGACGCGCTCCGCGGCCGAAGCAGATGGGTCCTGGGTCGGCACCCGCGGACTCGGGGCCAACGCGCAGCATGCCGCCGCGATCGAAGCGGGCGATGGATCCGCCGCCGGCGCCAGCGGTGTGAATCTGCAGCATGGGCACGCTGACGGGGATTCCTGCAACCAGCGATTCACGGGTTCGGCGAACGCCCCCCTGGGCGGCATCAGAGAGAAAGACGTCGGTCGAAGTGCCGCCCATATCGAAGCCGATGATGCGGTCAAAACCGGCAGCCTGGGCGACGCGCATGGCACCCATCACGCCGCCAGCGGGACCGGAGAGCACGGTGCGGACCGGCTCCTGCGCGGCCAGACGGGCGGAGACGATGCCGCCGGAGGATTGCATGACATCGACGCGGCCGCCCTGGTGCTCGGCGGCGACCTGCTTTTCGAGATCGAGAAGATAGCTCTGCATGCGGGGCGCGAGATACGCGTTCACGACGGTCGTGGAGGCACGCTCGTACTCGCGAAACTCCGGCAGGATGCGGCTGGAGAGTGACACGGGGATACCGAGGGGGGCGAGAGCCTCGGCGATGCGCTGCTCCGTGGCCGGATTCGAGAAGGAGAAAAGCAGCGAGACGGCCACGGCTTCCGCCCCGCTGTTGCGGACCGCTTCGACGAGGGCGGCGAGTTCAGCGTCGGTGGGCGAGCGAAGGATCACGCCCTCCGCGCTGACGCGCTCGGGAACACCGAAGCGCAGGTCAGATGGAACGAGACATTCCGGCGCGGGCGCAAACCAGTCGTAGAGGGCAGCGCGAGCCTGGCGGCCAATGGCGATCGTGTCCTCAAACCCGGCGGTGGTGACGAAGGCCACACGCGCGCCTCGCCGTTCCAGCATGGCGTTGGTGCCGATTGTGGTGCCGTGACGCAGGTCGATGCGGCTGTCCGGAGCGATCTGACGGAGAGTCGACAGAACCGCCTGTCCCGGATCGGCGGGTGTCGAAAACACCTTCAGAACCCGCAGCTCGCCACGGTCGAGGTAAACGCAATCGCTGAAGGTTCCGCCGGTATCGATGGCCGCGCGCAAGGCTGGTTCTCTCGTATCGTGGTATGACAGATTCCCTGAACAGTAAACCACCTGGAGCGGACTTGAACGAAATCTACGGCTGGCTCACCGAAGCCTCACGCGAGCAGAAGCGCGCGCTGCTGGCCGCCGCACTGGGCTGGATGCTCGACAGCATGGACGTGATGCTGTATGCGCTGGTACTGGGCCCGGTACAGCGCGAGATGCATCTTTCGGCGGGAACCAGCGGCGCCCTGATGTCGGTGACGCTGGTGAGTGCGGCCGTGGGCGGCATCTGGTTCGGGTGGTTTGCCGATCGCGCGGGTCGCGTGCGCGCCCTTTCGACGAGCGTCCTGATCTATTCGGTGGCCACGGCACTCTGCGGGTTCACGCATACGGCGGTGGAGCTGATGTTGTGCCGGCTGGTGCTGGGGCTGGGCATGGGCGGTGAGTGGGCCTCCGGTGCGGCGCTGGTGGCGGAAACGTGGCCGGCGCGCTATCGGGCGAGGGCGCTGGCTCTGGTGCAGAGCAGCTGGGCGGTGGGGTATGCGCTGGGAGCGGCGCTGGTGGCGCTGATCCTGCCGCACTTCGGCTGGAGAGCGGTTTTCTTCGTGGGCGTAGTCCCGGCGCTGATCGCTTTCTGGGTGCAGCAGAAGCTGCATGAGCCCGAGGCGTGGCGAAAGGAGAGGGCGCCGCGCGTAGCGGTAGGACAGCTGTTCCGCGGATCGCTGGGCCGAAGCACCCTGATCTGCACGACGATGAATGCCGCGACTCTTTTCGCCTGGTGGGGACTGTTTACCTGGGTCCCGCGGTTCCTGTCCTTACCGCGCGCGCAGGGTGGCCGAGGGCTGAACATCGTGATGACGTCGGAATGGACGATCGTCATGCAGGTGGGGACCTTTCTGGGGTATATCAGCTTCGGCTTTATCGCCGACCGCTTCAGC
>JBAUZR010000406.1:0-4189 GCA_049585375.1 Acidobacteriaceae bacterium | reverse complement strand
AAAGAGCATTGCCGACCAGGTCGCTGCGATCCCTGGCGTCTCTGCCGTCGGCTTCGCCCCCGACGTGCCCATGGATAACGACGATCCCAACTGGGACACGATCCAGGTCGAGGGGCAGATCCATTCCGACGGCGAAACCACCCTCCGCCTCTTCAACTACGTCTCTCCCGGGTTCTTCCGCACCATGGGCATTCCCCTTGTCGCCGGACGTGACTTCACCTGGAGTGATCTCGACGAAGTAAGTCCCTACATCATCGTCTCGGAGGGCTTCGCACGCGATGAGTGGGGCTCCGCCGCGGCCGCCATCGGCAAGCGCGTAAAGAAGTATTCAAAATCTCCCTGGCAGCAGGTCATCGGCGTTGTAGGGGACGTCCACGTGCATGGCGTCGCCGAGGTCGCGCCCCCGATCGTCTACTGGCCAGCCGTCTTCTATAGCCGCTTCGCGCCCGAGCCCGAAATGGACGGCCTTCGCGCCGTTACATTTGTCGTCCGCAGCCCCCAGGCCGGCACCGCCGGCTTCATCGGCCAGCTCCAGCGGGCCGTCTGGTCCGTCAACGGGAACCTTCCCCTCGACCAGGTGCGCACCATGGCCGACCTTTACGGCCAGTCCATGGCTCGCACCTCCTTTACCCTCACCATGCTGGCCATCGCCGGATTGATGGCCCTCGCCCTCAGCATCATCGGCATTTACGGCGTTATGGCCTACGCGGTCTCCCAGCGCACCCGGGAAATCGGTATCCGCCTCGCCCTCGGCGCCCCGCGCAATACGCTGCGCTGGCTCTTCGTCCGTTCCGCTCTCCTCCTCACCGGCATCGGCGGCCTCATCGGACTGGCCGCCGCCGCTCTTCTCACTGAGTCGATGAGCTCCCTGCTCTTCGGCGTCACCCCGCTCGATCCCGTCACCTGGGCCACCGTTCCCCTCATCCTCATCGCCGCTGCCGTCCTCGCCAGCTACCTCCCCGCCCGCCGCGCCGCAGCCGTCGACCCGGCAAAGGTCCTGCGAGCCGAATGAGGGTCGTCGATCCCGGCCGAGCAACGGCTGCGGTCGCGGCCCGATATCACGAGAGGGTCGGCCTCAAATGGCCACAGAGAAGGCAACTGCCTGGAAAAAGGCACCGCCTTCTCGACCATCAACCTAAATTGCTCTCTTCTGCCTTCTGCCGTGTCTCCCTGGGGCACACCACCTGCAGCCGGTCGAGCAGATCCTGCGGGTCGTATGACGACACATGGCTGTCTTCGCTCCCGCAGGGATCCTGGCCGCTCGGGGAAACCGTGATGATGGGTAGATCCCGACGGATGGCTCGCAGCTGGTCGATCAGCTCCCGGCAGGGCAGACCCGGAACCTGGGTGTCCATAACCACGCCGTTCACGTTCGGAAAGCGACGAAGCATGTCGATGGCCTCCTCGGCGCTGTAGGCCGTCAGAACGTTCAGCATGGCAGTCTCGATCACCAGCTTACGAGTAGAAATACTTCCCGGATACTGCTTATCCACTACCAGAAAACAAGGTCGAATCACCCGTTCTGGGATGCAAATCGGGCTGCCTCCGTCGATACGGGCGGGAGTCGGCGCCGTTAGGATAGCGTCGTAAATCGGCTTGCAGCTCGCGAGCGAGAATCGTGCCAGACGCGTTGCTTTCAATCGCCGCTCTGGAGGCCTCAGCAAGTGCGCTGCTTTCCGATACTTCCGGTTGGGGGCCCCAAATGCCGCTCTGCGGTCGCCCCTCGGCGGAGCCGAATGACGGGACCAGCCCGCCAATTCCTCCACGGATTTGATCGCCTCCGTATTCTCTGTGCCCTCTGTGGTGGACAAAGACAGCCACGCCGCCCGAATATGGGTTTTTGCCTCTGATTGTGGAAATCGTGTCAAGCCTACCAAGGTACTGGGGGTTGATACAGCAGGACTTCCACGCCAAAAACGCTGGCAGGAAACCCATCCGAACCTGCTATTCTGAACTTAGGATTGAAAATGAAAAGAAGCCCGCCCACCGCGGGCTTTTTGTGTTTCCAGGAAGGTGATGAATCCTACCCCACCCCCGCCGCCCCGCACCCTGCTTTGGAGCCCTCACAATCTACCCTGTTTCCCGGTACTTCCCGTTTGGAGCCTCCAAACAAAAACGCTACTTACCGGGAAACAGGGCACTTCTGCGAAAAGCTAATACCCCCCGGGGGATGGGGGTGTTTTTCTCGTGACGATCGGTCGAATCCGAGCGGATTCCCTGAACCGTTTTGCCCGGAACCGAAGTCTATAATCAGAGAGTTATGCCGAAGTATTCCATCGTCGTCCCTTTCCATAACGAAGAAGAGAACGTCACCACCCTCTACGACCGCCTCAAGGAGGTCATGGAGCACGTGGGCGAGTCCTTCGAGCTGGTCTTCGTGGACGACGGCTCCAACGACCGCACCTGCCGCCTGCTGGAAGAGATTGCGGCGGTCGACAGCCGGGTCCTGGTCGTCAAGTTGCGCCGGAACTTCGGTCAAACGTCGGCGCTGGCCGCCGGTTTTGATCACGCCGAAGGCGATTTCATCCTCGCCATGGATGGCGACCTGCAGCACGACCCCAACGAAATCCCGGGCTTCCTCGAAAAGCTCGAAGAGGGTTACGACGTGGTCAGCGGCTGGCGCCGGGACCGCATCGACAACTTCGTCATGCGCAGGATTCCGTCGCGCTGCGCCAACTGGCTCATGGCGAAGCTCTCCGGCGTCGACATCCACGACTTTGGCACCACCTTCAAGGCCTATCGCCGCGAAGTCATCCACAACATCCCGCTCTACGGCGAGATGCACCGCTTCATCCCCGCCCTCGCCTCCTGGTATGGCGCCAGCATCTGCGAGATTCCCATCACGAACGTAAATCGCGAGCGCGGCCAGTCGCACTACGGCATCGGACGCACATTCCGGGTCTTCTTCGACCTGATGACCATCCGCTTCCTGCTGAAGTACATGACGCGCCCGCTGCACTTCTTCGGCCTCTTCGGCGCGCTCGGCATCTTCGGCGGCAGCGCCATCTCGGTTTTTCTCTTCGCCCTCAAGCTGTTCACGCACCAGCATGTAATGGATGAGCATGGACCGCTGTTCGTGATCGCCGCCGTGATGATTCTTGCCGGAACCCAGTTGCTGGCCCTCGGACTGCTCGGCGAGCTGCAGGTTCGCCACTATCACGCAGCCACGCAGCGCGCGCCTTATACCGTCGATCGTCTGGTGCGGCTCCGTGCCTCGGAAGAATCCATCCTGCCCGACAATTAACACTGCGCACTGTGCGTGCACGTAGCATGGTCGGCAACCAAATCTGCCCGCTTTTCATTCACACAAGCGGTAATTCCGTTTTGTAGTTCGTATAATCCGAGACAACCAGCAGGCGAATGCGCTCGAGCGCTGGCCGCAGCGGACCGGAACTGGGGGTTTCCCGGTCGGCCGCATCACCGATCGGACCCATGCAGAAACCTGCGGATGGACGGAAACGCGTCGTGGTTGAAAGCGTCGAGCCGGAGATCGACGCGGGCCGCTTTGCCATCAAGCGCATCGTCGGCGACAACGTGCGCGTCGAAGCCGATGTCTTCGCCGATGGCCACGATCACGTCGCTGCGCGCCTCCTCTTCCGTTACCATGAGCTGGCTGAGTGGAGCGCGCTTCCCATGCAGCCGCTCGGCAACGATCGCTGGCGCGGCGAGTTTCCCGTCAGCCGCATCGGAGAATATCTCTACACCGTCGCCGGCTGGATCGATCACTTCGATACCTGGCGCAGCGACCTGGAAAAGAAGATCGCTGCTCAGCAGGACATCAGCGTCGACCTGCTGAACGGCGCGCAGCTGGTGGAACAAGCCGCGGTTCGCGCCGGACGCGATGACGCCGACGCGCTGCGCCACTGGGCTACGCACCTGCGCAGCAAAGGGAACCCCGAACGCGCGCAAACGGCCGCTCTTGATCCGGCGCTGGCCGCGATGATGGCCCTGTATCCGGATCCGGCGCTCGAAACCCGCTATGAGCGCGAGCTGCGCGTGACCGTCGACCGCGAGCGGGCGCGCTACTCGGCCTGGTATGAGCTGTTCCCGCGCTCGACCTCGTCCGAGCCGGGCAAACACGGCACCTTCCGCGATGTGGAGAAGCGGCTGGACTACGTCGCCGGCCTCGGGTTTGACGTCCTCTACCTGCCGCCGATTCACCCGATTGGCCAGGCCTTCCGCAAAGGGA
>JBAUZR010000405.1:0-4088 GCA_049585375.1 Acidobacteriaceae bacterium | reverse complement strand
GCGTCGATGCGATCAGCAGAGCAATCCCGTTCGTGAATCCCAGAATCACCGGCCGCGGAATGAATTTCACCGCCGACCCCAGCCCCGTTAGCCCCATCACCACCAGCATCGCGCCCGCCATCAGCGTCACCAGCGCCAGCCCCGATGTCCCGAACCGCGCCACGATCCCTGCCACGATCACCACAAAGGCGCCCGTCGGGCCGCCAATCTGCACCCGCGACCCGCCCAGTGCCGAGATCACAAAACCCGCCACCACCGCCGTGTACAAGCCGGCCTGCGGAGTCACACCGCTCGCGATCCCGAACGCCATCGCCAGCGGCAGCGCCACCAGCCCCACCGTCACCCCCGCCGCGAGATCGCGGCTGAACCGCCGCCACGAATACCCCCGCAGCGACGTGACAGATCGTGGCAGCCACTCCTTCGCGACGCTCATCGCTCGCTCTCTTCAGCCCTCTCCGTCTCCTCCACCCGTGCTACCGCCTCATCCACCTGCCGCACCACGTAGCGGCGCATGAGGTCCAGCATCTCCAGGATCAGCGGATCGCGCACCGAGTAGAACACCTGATTGCCGGCCCGGCGCGCCACCACCACCTGGCGTCCCCGCAGAACCGCCAAATGTTGTGAGAGATTGGCCTGCTCCAGTCCCAGCCGCTCCACAAAGCCGTTCACCGTCAGCTCCCGATTCCGCAGCTCCTGCAGAATTGCGATCCGGGTCGGATGGCCGAGCGATTGAAAGATCTCCGCTTTTACTTGCCGCAATGAGTCAGGCATAAAGTAAGTATATGCGAATATTCTTATATATGTAACTCGAAAGTGCCCGCACCTGCCGATCACGGCGCAGCCAAACTGGAAGTAGATCGCCGTCTCCGCGAGCTACACCCGCCTACCAACCCACCTGCCGCATCCGCTCCTCAATCAGCCCGCTGTACCGATTCATCCGCTCCGGCCGTCGTCTTCGCGGAGCCGGCAAAATCGCCGCCAGCCGCGCCGCATCGTCCCGCCCGATCGCCCGCGCCGATGTCCCATACCACGCATGGCATGCCGCCTCCGCCCCATAAATCCCCGGCCCCCACTCCACGACGTTCAAGTAGAGTTCGAGAATCCGCTGCTTCCCCAGCACCAGCTCTGCCACGGGCACCAGCGTGAACTCCACGCCCTTGCGCAGAACCGAGCGCTCTGTGCCCAGCAACAAATTCTTCACCATCTGCTGGTCGATCGTGGACGCGCCCCGCAACCGCCCCCCATCCAGATCCTCATCCGCCGCAATCTGCATCTGGTGCCAGTCGAATCCGTGGTGCTGATAGAACCGTCCATCCTCCGCCGCAATCACCGCGTGCTGCAGGTTTGGCGAGATCTCCCGCAGCGGCACGAAGCGGTACCGCTTCCGATAGGGCGTCCCGTTCATCCACGACTGTACCCGCCGCTCCATCTGCACCGCAGTCGTCGGTGGATCGATCCACCGCGCTGCCACCAGCGTCAGCGCCGCCGCCGCCCAAAGAGCCGCAAGCGCCAGCACGACCCATCTCGCCACCCGTCGCACCAGGCTGCCGCGCCGAACCGGCCTCGTCGCCGTGCTGGAACGACCTCTCTTCTGAACCCTGGCCATCACCTTCACGATTCAAAGTGTAGCTGCCGCCCCACCGACGTCGGCGATACCGCCACCGACCTCCCAGTCCCCGGCTCCTGCCTCCCAGCCGCCTCTTTACCCCTTTGCTATTGGCCCCTTCGTGGGACTCCCAAACCCCCACCCCCGCTGCTAAAGTCACCTCCTGTGGATTACCCAGGAGGGCACTCGTGAGCCTCATCGACTTTCTCACCCAGCAACTCATCGACGTTATTCAGTGGAACGAGCCCGAAGACGGCATCCTCTCCTGGCGCTACCCCATGCGCGACATGGAGATCCAGAATGGCGGCCAGCTCACCGTTCGCGATTCCCAATTGGCCGCCTTCGTCGACGAAGGGCACATCGCCGACGTCTTCACCCCCGGCCTCCATACCCTCAACACCCGCAACCTCCCCCTCCTCACCGACATCCTGAACTGGGACAAGGGTTTCGAGTCCCCCTTCAAGTCCGACGTCTATTTCTTCTCCACCCGCCAGCAGCTCAACCAGAAGTGGGGCACCGCCACCCCCATCACCTTCCGCGAAAAAGAATTCGGCGCCGTCAGCCTCCGCGCCTATGGCATCTACGCGTATCGCATCAGCAATGCCCGCGCCTTTTTCACCCAGGTCAGCGGCACCCGCGACACCTACTACGCCGCCGACCTCTCCGGCCAGCTCCGCGAAACCATCGTCAGCCGCATCACCGAGCTCCTCGCCTCCAGCGAATTCTCCTTCCTCGACATGGCCGCGCACCAGGACGCGCTCTCTCAAAAAGTAGCCGACGCCGTCCGCCCCGCCTTCGCCTCCCTCGGCCTCGACCTCACGCAGTTCGTCATCGAAAACCTCTCACTCCCCGACGAACTGCAAAAGATCATGGACCAGCGCATCGGCGTCAACATCGCCGGCGACCCGTCGCGCCTCGCTCAGTTCCAGACCGCCGAATCGATCCCCGTCGCCGCCGCCAACCCCTCGGGCGCAGCCGGTGCCGGTGTCGGCTTCGGCGCTGGCCTCACCATGGCGCGTCTGATCGCCCAAACCATGACAGCCCAAACCCAGTCGGCCAACCCCATTGCCGAGAAGGCCTGCGTCGCCTGCGGCCATTCCATCCCCGCTGCCGCGCACTTCTGTCCCGACTGCGGCAAGGCCCAATGAACTGCCCCAGCTGCGGCGCGCCCCTCCCTCTCCGGCCCACCGGAGACGCGCTCCCCTGCGCGTATTGCGGCAGCGTCTACCTCCCCGACGCCAACGATGACGGCGTCCGCGTCCTCGACGAATCGTCCGCTGAGCCCTGCCCCGTCTGCAGCATCGCTCTCATGCACGCCTCTCTCGCCGGCGCAGCCGTCCGCTATTGCACCCGCTGCCACGGCCTCCTCATCCCCATGGACGCCTTCGAGCCGCTCCTCTCCGCCATCGCCGCCCAGCCCGCGCCGCCGCAGATCCCCTCGCCCGCTGACCCCAGCCAGCTCGATCGCCGCCTCGCCTGCCCTCACTGCCACCAGCCCATGGACACGCATTTCTACGCCGGCCCCGGCAACGTCATCCTCTCCGACTGCGAGCGCTGCCAACTCAACTGGCTCGACCACGGCAAGCTGCAGCGCCTCGCCCACGCTGTCGCCGCCGATGCCTCCGCCCCTGACGATCCGTTCAGCGATGAACCAGCGATGGCCAACAGCATAGATTCCTGATCTGTACCGGCATCCCGCTTGCTGCCAAAATGCCGGAGTTCAAATTGGCTCTGTCATCCTGAACGAGCCTTCCGGTTCGTTGTGCTCTGAGCCAGCCCGCAGCGGTCGCAGATCCGTCAGGCTTTAGCCGCTGCGCTTTTGTATCAGGGCATGGCTTCAGCCATGTCGACAGGGCCAACAACGAAGGGGGCTTCAGCCCCTGCGCAGAGAGCTTCACTTTCAATTCCGGAAGAAATGTGCTCTCCGTGTCCTTCGTGCGCAAGGCAGGCGCTACTGGCTACCGGCGACCGGCTTCGTCACCTTCACATCCGCCTCCACAGTCCCCAGCCGCCCAGTCGTCGTGTCCCACAACGCCAGATACAAATAGTCCCGCCCAAACGGCAAATTCACCGTCTGGTGCACCATGACCGTCGCGTTCGACGTCGTACCTGCTTTTTCCGCATCCACGGCTAACGTCACTTTCCAAAAGCCGCGCGCCACCGTCTGGCCATCATGGTCGAAGGCCAGCACCGCCGTTCCCACCACCATCGTCGCCTCATTGCCATGCACGCTCGTCGCATGCACATCCCCCGCCGGCACTAAGTAACGAATCTCGTACGGCGCCTGCCCCCGTTTCGGCCGAAGATTCTCTCCCTCCGCCGCCGCCGCTGCCGCCAGGACCGGCGCAACCTCCACCCGGAAGACAATCGGCTCGCTGCGATCATTCGGCACTACATCCTTAGTGCCGTTCGCCCGCAGCACCGTCCTGGTTTTCTCCGTGGGCTCCATCTGGTTTGACCCATCGTCGAAATATCCGTGGCG
>JBAUZR010000404.1:0-3707 GCA_049585375.1 Acidobacteriaceae bacterium | reverse complement strand
CACACTCCAGATGTGCAGAATGCCGGCCCGCACATCTTCCGACGGGCGCAGCGCGCTTTCGTTGATCAGCATGATCGCCCAAATCGGCTTTCCCGCCTCATCCGCCATGCGCAGCAACTCCGCCGCGCTCACAAAGGGATAGGGCACAGCGGCGTTCTCCGTCGCGGCTTTCGGAATTGCGTCTTCGCCATCCTCGATGATGAAGCCGCCACCAACGGAAAAGTACGTCCGCATCAACAGCAGCTTGCCTTCCGCATCCCGTGCGACCAGGCGAACTCCGTTGGGGTGCTGTGTGCTGGCGCCCGGCGGGACCATCTGATCGCCATTGAAAATCAGATGTTGCGCCTCTCTGAAGGCAATCGGGTGCCGGCCCAGGAGCACCAGCTTCCCCGATGAGCGAATCTCTGCCAGGCGGGGCTCAATCGTCGCCGGATCAATCTTTGCCGCTTCGTCACCGCTCAGGCCCAGCAGCACGGCGCGATCCGTTCCATGTCCCCGTCCGGTGAGCGCCAGCGAACCATACAACTCCACGCGCACCTCAACGACCTGTGGTAACAGACCGGCCGCGTCCAGCTCCGCCGCAAATCGGCGCGCGGCCCGCATCGGGCCCATCGTATGGGAGCTGGAAGGGCCGATCCCCACCTTATAGAGATCGAACAGGCTCGTCTTCATCCGGTCGATTCTAGTCCTTCCTGCGAACACCACGTTAGGTGCGGCGCCTTCCGCCGGCCCGGACCGATCGCATTAGGGCAGGGAGAGCTTTCCTCTCCCGGAACGCCGCTGTGCCTTGATATTCTGATGATTCAGAAGCTCGTGGTTGAGCCGACTCGCCCTATGAAACCCCACGCCCGTCCTGCCGGCGCCCTGCTGGTGGCCTTATTGATAACAGGCTGCTCCAGGTCCGCCCACCATCCCGTCGCCAGTGTCGCCGCAGCAGCAGCCGCAAGAGAGCACGCGCTTCAGGAGGCGCGCGCCACCGCCGCCGCCGAGGATCAGGTTCGGCAGGAACTCGACAGCATTCCCCCGCCTTCCAAGAATGTCTATATGGCCATCCACACTCGCCAGAGTTGGGTGAACCCTTTCCTCATCGTCAGCAAGTCCACCGTGAGCCTCAGCGTCCTCTATCCGGACAATGGTCCCGCGAACAGCCCGGGTAGCGAATTCCTGCGGCCGGTCGCGGCGCGGCGCCGTCTGCTCGACCTTCGCCTCTCCGATCTCCCAAATGCTCTGGCCGCCACACCGACCGATGTCTGGCCGTTTGGAAGAGTCATCGCTGTGGAAGAGGATCCCACGGCCGCCCGCCAGGATCGCCCGCAGATTCGCCGCAATGTGGAGTCCACCATGCAGACGCTCGGCGATCTGGGCATCATGGTCTATGAGTGGCCCCCGAATGGCGCTCGCTGAGCCGGTACATCCGCGTCATTCTTTCGCTTCGTCTCTGACCACCTGAATCTCGAATGGAAGGTTCGTCTCGGGATCCACATCGACGCCCTGCATCCAGACGATCCGGCCGCCCCACTCCACCAAAGGCCAGTTCCTGCGCTGCTCTCCCTCCACCTGCATTCGCTCGAAAGTCTCCTTCAAGGGCCTGGCGTTTCGCGAGTGCCGCAATCGCACCCGATCCCCAGGTTGCGGCGGCCGAAGTTTCGCCGTATTGAGGTGCCCATCCTCCTCCGCACCTCGAAGTATCGTCCGCAGTCGCACCCCCAGTCCCGCGGCTTCCCCAGGGATCGGCAACTCCACAGGCTCCGCCGGCGGCGCTTCCTGACTCGCGTGCGCCCCTTCCCGGATGAGGCGCAGTTCCCGGGCCGTCCGCTCCGCCCGCACGTCTGCAGTCAGTTGCTGCCTGCGCGGAGCCGCCGGATCGCACATGGCCATCAGCCGATCCGTCTGTTCGAAGTTGAGTTCGCAGCTCAGCTGTTGCGCCGCCGCGCGCAGAACTCGCCGTCGCACCGCCGGCGCCAGCTCGCGCAGCCTCTCCACTTCAATGCCCACGCTGCCCTCATCCGGGCGCGTGGACACCGCACGCCCACCGCCTCGCACGGGCCGCCCGGGCAGAACCAGAGATGGCAGCAGCTTGCGAAGCTCAGCCTGCCACCATGCTTCTTCATCGCGCGCCAGCATCGCCATGCGCGCCAGCTGTTCCTCGATCCGGGGGTTGTACTCCGCCAACTGCGGCAGCAGGTCGTGCCGGATGCGATTCCGGGTAAAGCTTCGATCCTGATTGGAGGCGTCCTCACGCCAAGGCTGGTCCATCGCTCGCAGCCACGCCGTAATGTCTGCCCGTCGAGCCTCAAGGAAAGGCCGCAGAATCACGCCTCCCGGACAGGTGATCACCGGATGAATGCCCCCCAGTCCCTCGGTCCACGCGCCCCGCAGCAGCCGATGCAGGACTGTCTCGGCCTGATCGTCGAGCGTGTGCGCGGTCGCCACGGCGCCGGCGTTGCCCTGCGCCAGCAGATCCCGGAACCATGTGTACCGGTCGTGCCGGCCCGCTTCTTCGAGCGTCTGCCCATGGCTCCGCGCCCTTGCCGGCGTATCGGCACGATGCAGAAGAAACGGGAGCTGCAGCCGCGCCGCCAGCTCCTCAACGAAGCGCGCATCCTCGTCCGCAGCCGCGCCGCGAATGCCGTGGTGCACGTGCGCCACCGAAAGCACCAGCCCGATCTCCTGCGCGGCTAACACCAGGGTGCGGAGCAGCCCCACAGAATCCGCCCCGCCAGAGACCGCTACCGCCACGCGCATGCCCGCATGCAGCTCGCGAAGATCGATTTTGGGCGGTGGGGTCACGCTTCCATGCTAGCCGCTTCGGGAGAAAACCGGCTCAGGCGCGCGCTCCAGGCTGATCGGCGGCCGCCCAGCCGGCAACGCTCTGGTCTTATACTTCTCATCATGCTGAGAACCAGGCTCGCGATTGCTGCCGATGCTCCCCTCATCACCCGTCATCGTCGCCGCATGTTCGTCGATGCCGGGCGACGCGACGATCAGATCCTGCAGGTCATGGCTCAGGCGCACGAGCCGTGGGTCTCCAAAGCTATCGCGGACGGCCTGTACATCGGCTGGATCAGCGAAGATGAAGGCGTGCCCGTGGCCGGCGCCGGGCTGCTTCTGCTCGACTGGCCGCCGCACCCGCTCGATCCGCGCTCCACAAAGCGCGGCTATTTGCTGAATGTGTATGTGGAGCCGGAATACCGGCGCCGCCGGCTCGCCAGCCACCTCATCGAACTCGCACTCGCCGAAGCCCGCCGCCGTGGCATTCGCGTGGTTGCGCTCCATTCCACCGAAGAGGGCCGACGACTGTACGAAGCCAATGGCTTTCGCCCAACGAATGAAATGTTCTACGTGGAGCCCGTCGAGCCCTAAGAACTCTCAGGCGATGGTGCGGCTAGCGAAGAATTGGGAACGCGCTGCCGGTGTTGCTGCCGTAATCAAGATCAAAGCCCAGTTGCAGTTTGGCCGCCTCTGACATCCGTCCCGGACCCCAGGGTGGATCGAAGACCACCTCCACCTTGACCTCCCGCACCTCCGGCAGCCGCGCCAGCTTGCGTTCCACATCGGCTTTCAGCACGTCGGACATCCCGCATCCCGGAGCCGTGAGCGACATCGCCACATCGATCTTCTTCCCGCCCTCCGGCCCGTCGCTGATCTCGCAGGAGTAGATCAGCCCCAGATCGACGATATTCACCGGAATCTCGGGATCGTAGACC
>JBAUZR010000403.1:0-3328 GCA_049585375.1 Acidobacteriaceae bacterium | reverse complement strand
CTCCTGGAGGAGGTAGTCGCGGCGGCGGTCGGGGGGGATGGCGACGAGCTGTTCGTCTGAGGGAGCGAACTGGATACCCTGGCCGGCAAAGGAGTAGAGGGGCTTTAAAACCCAGCGGTTACGGTCGGCAGGAAGGCGACGGCGATGGGGGCCGTCGGGGTGGTCATTGAGGAAATCGCTGAGGAAGACGGCGGGCGGGACGGCGGGGTGGTCGAGCCAGGGGAGAGAGAACTTGCTGACGAGGAAGTACCAGTTGGGATGGCCGGCCCATTCGACATCGAAAGGCTCGCGGTAATCGAACTGGAGGAGGATTTGTTTACGGACGAGCTCGTCGACGATGGCGCGGTTGTAGATGCGGCGGATGGGGATGAGGCGGCGGCCGCTGCGGTAGGCGAGGCGGGGCAGGCGGGTGGAGCGGGCAGGATCGGGGTCCATGGGCTCGAGGGCAGCGACGTCGACGATGGGGATGCCGAGGCGATCGGCGGTGATATGGAAGTCGGCGAGGGTTTTCTGCCGGGCGGGGTCGACGTCGATGAGGACAACGGTTTCGGGGTCGTGGCCGGCGACAATAGTGCGGTCGAGAAGATGCCAGAAAGCGGTTTCGGTGAGGCCATTGAAGAGGTAGTCGAGGGTGGGCGGGAGCGAGAAGGCGGAACGATAGGCTTCGCTGAGGGCCCACTGAAATCCGAAGACGGAAGGGAAGGCCTGCATTTCGACGATGCGGGGTGCGAGGCGGCCGCCGGCTTCGCGGACGAGGCCGAAGTCGGCGGTGAGAAAGTGGGGATGCGCGGTCTGGCTGGCGGCGCGCCACTGTTCGGGGATGGCGGCGAGAGCGCGCGTGAGGTAGTCGGGGTTGGCGAGGAGCTGGTGGGTGAGGTCAGCGCCGGTGGCCGCCATTTCATTGAGGAGTTCACGGGGAAAGAAGCAGGGTGTTTCGGCGACGGGGAAGGCTACGTGGGTGCGCGCGACTGCGTCGAGACCGTGGAGAAGATTGCGGAAGGTCTCAGGGCGAAAACGGGAGTTGAAGTCCTGACGCAGCGCGGGAATCACAGGGGAAGGGTAAACGAAGCAGCCTGTGGGCGGTAGCCCGTAGCCCGTGGCGGCCTAGGGGAGGGGGCGATCGGGGCGCAGGGTTGCGTCGAGCTGGCGACCGAGGCGGACGGTGAGGGGCGGGAGGGCATCGATATCGGCGAGGGAGGTGCGGAAATTAACGATGCAGGCGCGGAGGGCGAACTTGCTGTCGACGACGGCGTTGGAGAGATAGACCTCGCCGCTGTTCTGGAGAGCGGTGAGCAGTTCACGGTTGAGATGGTCAAGGTATTCGGCAGAGCGAGGGTCCGTCGTGTCGAGGCCGGAGGGTACGTAGCGGAAAGTGGTGATGCTGAGGGATTGGGTGAGGGCTTCGAGCTCAGGCTGCTGTGCGACGCGGTCGTACAGTTCGCGCGCGAGGCGAATGTCGTCAGAGAGCATGCGGATGTAGCCCTGGCGGCCGACCTGCTGGAGGGCGAGCCAGACCTTGAGAGCGCGGAAACCACGGGAGTTCTGGGGGCCGAGATCGAAGTAATTGATGGCTTCAACACCGAAGGCGTAATAGGGCGGGTGATAGGCAAAGGCGTCCCTGAGTTTCTCCGATGAGCGGACCAGGGCGCAGCCGGCCTCGATCGGGGCGTAGAGCCACTTGTGAGGATCGACAGCGACGGAATCCGCCAGGGCCAGATGGGCCAGAGCGGGTGGGGCATCGGGAAGAACGGCAGCGAGTGCGCCGTATGCACCGTCGACGTGGAACCAGAGGTCGAACTCGCGGCAGAGGGCGGCCATTTCCGGGAGAGGATCGACGGCACCGGTGCTGACCGAACCGGCCGCGCCGATGACGAGGAAGGGCTGATCGCCGGCGGCGCGGTCCTCGAGGATCGCGGCACGCAGGGCGGCAAGGTCGATACACTGCCGGTTGTCGGCCGGAACCCAGCGGATGGCATCGGTGCCGAGGCCGGCGATATCGGCGGCCTTCTGCACCCAGGTGTGGGTTTCCCTGGAGCAGTAGAGGCGAAGGCGGGTGTTGTTCATCCCGCGGGTGCGAATGTCGAAGGGGGCTTTGGCCTGGCGGGCAGCGAGGAAGCAGACGAAGTTGGCCATGTTGCCGCCGCTGACGAAGAGGCCTCCGCAGTCGGTGGGATAGGCGATCATTTCTGCGATCCAGCGAATGGTCTGGGCTTCGATTTCGCTGGCCATGGGAGAGAGCAGCCACGCGCCGCAGTTGGGATTGACGGAGGCGGCGAGCAGTTCGGCGAGCGCGCCGATGGGGGCGGCCGAGGAGGTGATGTAACCCCAGAAGCGCGGGTGACCGTTGAAGAGGGAGTGATCGAAGAGGAGGGTGGCGGCCTGGTCCAGCAGACCGGACGGATCCGCGCCGCAGTCGGGGAGGGGGCGCGCTGCATTGAGAACCTCACGGACCGCGGAGGGAGATTCGTCGGGATTCACGGGGCAACCGGGCAGCGAGTCAAGAAATGCGGCGATGCGATCGATGAGCTGATAGCCGAGGGTGCGGAACTCCTCGGAGGTGAGGGCGAGCGGCGCCTGGCGAGACTCCAAACCGGAGGTTACGGTCATGGCGAACTCCGTTGAAGCATCGTAGCTGATTTGCTGATCGTGATTCCCGGTAATTGCCAGCCACACCGGCGCCGCTGTGCCGCGGAGCCGGTGTATCAGAGTGCGGCGCGCGGGCTGTCGCGCTATTTCTCGGTGCAAAGCGGCGCCGCGCAAGGACGGCGGGACGGTGAAGCGGGGAGGGAGCAGGAGGGGGAGTTTAGAGTTTAAAAGGGCGATTCTTACCACAGAGGACACAGAGAACACAGGATCTCTTTGTGCGCTAACGCACAAGAGGCGCGGCTCGGGGAGCTGCGCCTCTTCTTTTGAGATCGGGGATGGGAGCGGGCTTACGCCTTTTTCGCGGAGACGGCTTTGACGCGGGCGTTAAGGCGGCTCTTGTAGCGCGAGGCGGTGTTGGCGTGGAGGACGCCCTTCTGCACGCTCTTGTCGAGGATGGAGACGGTGGCGCGGTACTGCTCGCCGGCAGCCTTGGCGTCGCCCTTCTGGAGGGCTTCACGGAGGGAGCGCAGGCTGGAGCGGAACTGGGTGCGGTTGGAGCGGTTCACCGCGGTACGTTTTTCGGCCTGCCGGACGCGCTTGAGCGCGGAAACATGGTTCGCCATGAGGAAATGAATCTCGCTTTCGGAAATGGATGCGGGCAGAGGAGACAGACGCCGCGCATCCGCCGCAAAGATCAAGTTTACGGGGTTTGGAGGGAGCGGTCAATTGCAGGGTACAGGCT
>JBAUZR010000402.1:0-2846 GCA_049585375.1 Acidobacteriaceae bacterium | reverse complement strand
CCGCTCCTCTTCCTCGATCAGCCGATACCCCTCGCTCTCATACAGGTGCCGCGCCGCACTCAGCACGCTGTTGGTCCACAGGACAATCCGCCGATACCCCGCCTGCCGGGCAAACTCCGTGCACTGGCGGACCAGAGCCTTGCCCAGCCCCAGCCCCCGCGCCGCCGCTTCCACATGCAGCAGCCGCAGTCTCGCTGTCTCCTCCGCCGCGCGATCCCGCAACAGAAAAACGCAGCCCACCGGTTCACCGTCCCGCTCCGCGATCCAGCATCGCTCGCGCTCCGGCTCGTACTGATCGATAAAATCCGCCACAATCCGCGCCGCCAGTGACTCGTAGCGCTCATCCCATCCATACTCCCGCGTATACAGCAGCGCCTGCCGCGAAACCACCCACCCCATATCGCCCGGCCGATGGGTTCGCAGCACAAACGCCTTTCCTTCGGCGGCCTTCTCGCCGCCCAGCATGCCCTCAATCGCTTCCATCGATCGCACCAGCGCGCTGCGTTCCTCCTCCGTCAGCGGCGTCAGCAGACTCTCCACCTGTTCGCTCGACCGGCGATCGAGGGTCGCAAATTGCTTTCGCCCGGCCGCGGTCAGGCCAATCAAGCTGCGCCGTGCGTCTTTCTCTGAACTCTTCCGGCGCACCAGCTTCCGATCTTCCAGACGGCTGACGAGCCGGCTCACATACCCCAAGTCCAGGCGCAGCCTCTGCGCAATTTCCGTCGCCGTCGTCTCTTCGGCGCTGGCGATCTCGTACAGCAGCCGCGCCTCCGGCAGGCTCAGCGGACTTCGCAGGAGCCCTTCCTCCAGTGTCCCCAGCGCCGCGGTATAGAACCGCGTGAACCGCCGTACCGTCTGCACGCTCTCCTTCATGGCACCCTCCGGCATTTACTTGCTTTCGGCAAGCATATCATTGCCTTTGGAACCTTTGTCATCGGTCCGGCCTGCGGTGACCCGGTACTCCGGCACGCCCCTTCAGGGTCAGGCCCTTCCCGCCCAATTCGGCTTCTGAAAAATTCTTAACCATCGCGAGAAGTGAGGGTATAGTGTCTGTCAAGCCGAAGGCTGCTCCTGTTCCCGGTGCAAGCGTTCCCGGCGGCTACCCCCACAGTTTTGGCGCGTACCCGCAGTTTCCTGACGCTTGAAAGGAAAAGGTGACTTATGGCTTTTTGTGCAAAGTGTGGAACCTCGATCGCCGATGGGGTCGCCTTCTGCCCCCAGTGCGGAACTCCAACCGGCCCAGTCACAATGGGCACGCCTGCCCCGGTATCGGGGCCACCTCTCACCGCCGCCCCGGTCTCCACCGGCCTCGCCGAGAATGTCGCCGGCCTGCTCTGCTACCTTCTCGGCTGGATTACCGGGATCATCTTCCTGCTCATCGACAAGCGGCCCTTCGTGCGCTTCCATGCCGCACAATCCATCGTCGTGTTCGGAGGCCTCATGATCATCCGGATCGTGCTCACCTTCGGATGGTTTGCCTCCTACGGTCTCTTCTCGCTGTGGTCGCTCGTCTCCCTGGCCGTCAGCCTGATCACCCTCATCCTCTGGATCTACCTGATGGTGACCGCCTACCAGGGCAAAACCGTCGAGATTCCCATTGCCTCCGGCATCGCGAAGAGCATCGCGGGCAATCCCTCCCTCTAGCCGCTTCAAAACGCAAAACGGCGCACCGGCCAAACACCGATGCGCCTTTTCTTTGCGATTTCCGGGACTACCGCCGCTGGACCGGCGTCCCCTTCGGAATATCCAGCTTGAACACGTCGCTCTTCAAATGCGCGTTGTATTGAATATCCGAGTAGGTCGCCGTTCGCGAGTCGCCTGACGGTTGAAACATCGCCAGTTTCATCGAAATGTCCCGGTTCAGATCGACCCACAACGTCAGGTGGCTGTAGCTCTCGCGAATCTTCGCGTCCTTCGACACCAGATCCAGCTTCGCGGTCTGCACGCCGCCCACGTTCTCCATCCCCTGGAAGGTCACCGTCCAGGCGGCGCTCAGCTCCTTGCCGGTCGCGCCAAACCCGGTCGCCAGCAGGCTGTCGTATTCCTGCCTGTTGGCTCCGGCCGAAAAGATCGTCTCCTGCTTTTGCGCGGGATTGAAGTAGTCCAGCTGCCCGTTGCTGTACAACAGATCCGCGTATGGATGCCCATCGCTTGTCTTCAGGTGCATCACCATTTCCATGCCGCCGCCCACTCGCCGGAAGGCCGTCGTGCCTTTCTGGAACTCGTGATCCTGCACTACCGCCGTGTAGTTGTCCACCGCAATACTGGCCCTGACATCCTGGAACTTCGCCGCAGACGCGTCCATCTGTTGCAGCACCGACGCCAGATCGGCCTTCTGTGCCCGCAGATTCGTCCCTGCCAGACCCAGCCCCACCACCATCGCCGCCGCCACCCATCCCATTCGCATCGTTCTCATTAAAATGAAGGACTTCCCTCCTGTCCTGAACCCATAAGATGCGCCGTCGCGGCTTCCCGCCACCGCCGCTGGTTCCTAATCCTTAACCCCTGCTCTCTCCGCCCACACCTTCCACGCCACGATCCTGCCGCCAATCTCCTTCTTCGCCTCTTTCCGTTCCACCGTCACCGGCCCTGCCACCTGCGCGATCGCCGCCGCCAGATCGGCATCCGCGGGCACGTTTCCCGGCGCCACCGTCACCATGCTCGACGGCACTTCGTAAATCAGCCCGCCCGCGGGATCCACCTCCGCCCGAATCTGCCCCGCCGGATAATCAGGCTTGGGGGTGTCACCGTAGTTCCAAAAACGCGGCGTCAGAAATATAAACGCCAGAATCAGCGTCACCATCACGTCGTAATGCACGCTGCCCCGCTCGTGCGTCCACCACAGG
>JBAUZR010000401.1:0-2998 GCA_049585375.1 Acidobacteriaceae bacterium | reverse complement strand
AGTTCGATCAGCCCCCGCAGGACCCGCACGACGCCTACTTCATCCGCATGATGAACTATGGGCCCGACCCGCTGCTGATCAGTTATCCCAGCGACCTCGCGTCCTCGCCCGACACGCCCATTTCGCTCGATCCCGAGCCGGTCCGCACCATCACCCCTGACTCCGTCAACGATGATGCCGGTCTCGCCGCGATGACCCAGCTCATTCCATCCCCCTCCTCGCCCGTCCATTTCCTCGTCAGGTTGCCTGGAACCGTCTCTCCCAGCGCTCTTGAGTTGTTTGGCTTCTGGACCTATGAGCTGCGCTGCGGCCATCTTCAGTGGTCCACGGCCCAGGGCCGTTTCGGCCGCCCCCTCCGCGTCGCCGGCGTCCAGCATCCATGCCCGCCGCTCACCGCCAGTGTCGATCGCTTCAACACCGTACCGAGCGACGGTGGAACCATCCAGCCCTGCATCGTCGCTTCCGCTGACTTGGCGCAGACGGTGCTCAACGGTCAGTCGCTTACCGCAGCCGCTGCGCCGCAAACGCAGATCTGGTTCCTGCTCTACGCGCAGTTGCGCCGCGCCGATGGTCAGGCATACCGCAATCTGCTCCTCCGCAAACTCCAGGGCGCGCAACCGATCCCGTCAGTCCCTGGCGGTCCGTCCGGCTTCGGCACAGCCGCCCCGCATCTGGCGCCGTACCTCACTCCCATCCCGCAGCAGCAGTCCATCCCGGTTCAGGCTGCTTTCTCGCAGACCGAGATCGATACCCTGCTCAGCGAGCTCTATCTGCCCGCCAACACTCCGCTCAGCGTCCTCGCGGTGGAGCTCTTCAATCAGGAGGATCTCGTCATCAACGAGGCCTTTCTTCAGGAGGAGTCGGCGGCAGCCCGTCGAAAGCTGCCAGGAGGAACAGCATCACTTCCAACGCCGGGAGCAACGGCAACGGCCGTGGCCGCACCGCCACCCACCCCCGACATCGCCTCACGAGCCCAGGTGATCAATGACCCGCTGGGAGCAGCCCTCGGATCGCAGAGAATTCTGCGCGTTTCGCCACTCACTCCGGTCCGTGCAATTTGTTAGGAGAGGCTCCCCCGCTCCAGCATAAGCAGACGCCTCTTGGCGTCGAGCCCACCTGCGAAGCCCGTGAGTTCCCCTGTCGCGCCGATGACGCGATGGCACGGTACAACAATGGACACCGGATTCTTCCCGGTGGCCGCACCGACGGCTCTGGCCGCCTGCGAATTCCCCAGTTGCCGTGCCAGTTCGCCATACCTTCTTGTTTCGCCGAAGGGAATGGCCAGCAGGGCCTCCCATACATTTCTTTGGAACGCGGTCCCTCGCAAATCGAGAGGGACCGTAAAATCCCTTCGCCTTCCCGCAAAGTACTCGGCCAGTTGTCGCTCTGTTCGATCGAGCACGCCATTTGCTTCGCTTCTGACAGCCTCGCCCAGGCGAACCCGCCCCGGGTCGTCATTTTCCCAGAGAATGGCGACCAGTGCCTTCTCGCTCGCGACCAGTGTCAGCTTTCCCACCGGAGAATTGATTGTCTTTGAAGCGAGGCTCATGGGTCTGTCTCCTCTTTAAGCTGCAGCAGAAGGACGGTTCCCGGCTGCGTTGCCACCTGCCGCCCAGAGATGCTGCGCCGCATAAGCGCGCCACGGCCGCCAGTTCTCTGCACGGTCCAGCAGATCTGCGGGACTGATCGTCTCTCCCTCGATCGCTGTAGCGCTGCGCAGAAGTCCCAGGTCGGTGGCCGGAAATGCATCCGATTCGCGGCTGGCACGAAGCGCAATGTACTGCGCGCTCCACTCGCCGATGCCACGGATCGCTTTGAGACGCGCCACGGTTTCCGCAAGCCCACCCAGCGGATGAAACAGACTCGAGTCTGCAATCGCGGCTTGCGCTACTTCCGTCAGCGCGGCCAGCCGTGCGCCAGGCATTGCCAATCCAATCGAGGAAGCCGCAGCCAGTCGCTTCGCATCGGGAAACGCGCGTGACAACGATGGATGGCTCCGCAGCGATCGGGGCACGGAGCGGCCGTGCATCTCGGCCAGTCGGCTCCCGAGCTGCCGCGCGGCCGCCACGCTCACCTGCTGGCCCAGCACCGCCCGGATCGCCACCTCGAATCCATCCCATCCGCCCGGCGCACGCAGCCCCGGTCGCAGCGCAATGAGTCTGGCCAGCGCCGGATCTGCGGCAAGATGCTCCTCGATCCTCTCGATATCCGCACCAAGATCGAACAGCCGGCGCACCCGCGCAACAATGGCCGAAAGCGACCTCACGCCTGGAAACAGGACGCCGACTTCAAGGCTCTTTTCCCTGGGAAGATGAGCTACGACAATGCTTCCCACCTCGCCATTGACCTCGATGCTTCGAAAATATCGTCCGCCTTCCACGGCTTCCACGCCGGGAATGGCGCGTGCCTGCAAAAATGCGAGCATGTTCTCCCAGTCATAAGGAGCACGGTAGCGCAGGCGGAGCACGACATCGCTCTCCCGTTCTCCTGCAACCTTTCTTCTGCGCAGCGTGCCTGGAGGGCGATGGAATAAATCAAGGAAAGTCTCGTTGAAACGCCTGAGACTGCCAAAACCCGCTGCTGCGGCAACGTCGGCCATCGGCATTTCCGTATCGTGAATCAGCTGCTTCGCAAACAGCACCCGTCGCGTCTGTGCAACGGAGACCGGCGATGCACCCAGATGCTGGACAAACAGTCGGCGCAGCTGACGCCCGCCCACACCCAACCGCTCCCCCAGCTTCTCGACGCTGTTCCCCTTTCCATCCAGCGCTCCTTCGGCAATGAGAGCCAACGCGCGCGAGACAGTATTCGACGTGCCTCGCCACGACGCCAGCTGCGGGGCAATCTCCGGGCGGCAACGAAGACATGGCCGGAACCCCGCTTCCTGCGCCGCAGCAGCGGAACCGTAAAAAGAGCAATGCTCCAGCCTGGGAGTGCGCGCGGGGCAGATAGGGCGGCAGTAGACGCCTGTGGAACTGACTCCCACAAACAGTAGGCC
>JBAUZR010000400.1:0-1693 GCA_049585375.1 Acidobacteriaceae bacterium | reverse complement strand
CGTGATGCCCTGGTAGATCTTCGAAGGCAGCGGCGGATCGACGAGCATCGTCAGCTCCGACTGCCCCAGCATATCGATGAATCCCGGCGCGACCACATCGCCGTGCGCGTCAATGGTCCGCTTGCGCGGCGCGGCAGTGAGATTGCCGATCGCGGCGATGTGCCCGTCGCGAATTCCGATGTCGCCCGAGTACCAGGGCGAGCCCGTCCCATCGATAATGTGGCCGTGGATGATCACGATGTCGAACGGCGGTCCGCTTGGCTGGCCACTCGCCGTCCCGGCAACCGTAATCATGAGCAACGCAGCAAGAATCAGGCGGATCGATGTCTTCATCGCAGTCACAGAATTCCGGCGCAGGAGCGAACGTGCCCGCCATGCTATCACGCGGTGTGGTTGAATCAGAATCATGGCGCCTTTGTGGAAGCCCGAGAGCTGGGAAGAGCGTTTGGCCGAACTGGAGGCGCGCTCCGGCGAACAGAAAGAGGCTCCGCTGCGCCGCGATGTGCGTTCGCTGGGGCTGCTGCTGGGCCGTGTGCTGCGCGAGCAGGCCGGCGAGGCCCTCTACGACAAGGTCGAGGAACTCCGGCAAAGTGCCATCCGCCGCCGCGAGGCGCAGGCTCAGGGGCTTACCCGCGAGGCCGAAGACCGGATGCAGTTGGCCGTACTCGCCATCAGCGCCATGCCGGTGGAGCAGGCAGATCAGCTTAGCCGCGCCTTCGCTTTCTACTTCGAACTGATTAATCTCGCCGAAACGAATCATCGCAAGCGTCGGCGCCTCTCGCTCCAGATCAGCGGCGACGCCAGCCATCGCGAAGCGCAGCGCGGCGAGCTGCGCGGCACTCTGCGCGCTATGCGCGAAGCCGGCATCTCCGCTGACAAGGCCCTGGACTGGTTGCGCCGTATCCTCGTCGTGCCGGTTTTCACCGCCCACCCCACGGAAATCGCGCGGCGCAGCGTGCTGATGAAGCGACGCCGCATGGGGGAGTTCCTCGAAAAGCTCGACCGCATCCCCGTGTCCGACGAAGAGCTGGCCACTCTCGAAGAGGCTCTAACCGCGGAGATCACCGCCCTCTGGCAGACCGACGAGGTCCGCAGCCGGCGCCCCGCCGTTGGCGACGAGGTCCGCATGGGCCTCGATTATTACGACGTCTCGATCTTCGAGACGTTGCCGCGTCTGTACGAAGAAGTGGCCGCAGCCCTGCACAGCGAATATGGTCTCGATCTCGAACTCTCAGAGCTCCCGCTGCTGCTTTCCTTCGGCTCGTGGATCGGAGGAGATCGAGACGGCAATCCCTTTGTCACGCCCGAAGTCACGCGCCAGGCCATCCTCGCCGCCCGCACCCGGCTGCTCGCGTATTACGATGAGCGGCTGCAGCAGGCGATTAACTTGCTCACCACCTCCGCGCAGCAGCTACCGGTCAGCGAGGAACTTCAGAAGCGCCTGAAGGATTTCCAGGCGGAGGCGCGTATCAGTGCCGATGCGGTCTTCGGCACCCGCTTCGAATTCGAAACCTATCGCCGGTATCTGGTCTTCGTTCGCGCTCGTATTCAGCGCACCGCCGGTCGTTCCGATGCCGATCCCGAGTTGCTGGAATCGGAGCTGGCTGCCCTTTCGCCGTACTGCTCCGCACAGGATTTTCTCGAAGACCTGCAGATCGTCCGCCGCAGCCTCGCCGCCAATAGAGGCCTGCGT
>JBAUZR010000399.1:0-9873 GCA_049585375.1 Acidobacteriaceae bacterium | reverse complement strand
GAGAGATTCCCAGCGCAAACGCAAAAATCGAAAAGTCCGGCGTCACGTGGAAGACGAACGTTCCGTATTCGTCCGGGAAGGCGTTCGCTACCAGTACCACCGCCCCCTGCAGCAGCGCCCAGCTGAAGCAGAACGCCGCAGCCCCCGCCAGCACCGCCAGCAGCGCGCTCTCGGTCAGCAGTTGCCGAACGATCCGGCCCCGTCTCGCTCCCAGCGAAAGCCGCATCCCCAGCTCATTCTGCCGCGCCGATGCTCGCGCCAGCTGCAGGCTGGCTACGTTCGCACAGGCCACCACCAGCACCAGCACGACCGCGACTCCCACAAAAATGAGACAAATCCGCAATCCAGGGCTCTGGTTTAAGGGGACGGTGAACGGCGAACCCGGCCACACCTGCGCGTGCACCGGCTGCGCCCAGTCCGACTGCCGATTGTGCAGCGGCCGCAGATGATTCGCCACCAGCGTCATCTCCGCCGCGGCCTCGCCCATCGTCACGCCTGACGCCAGCCGCGCCCGCAGGTGGCAGCATCCCTTCTCCCGATCCGTCAGCCAGTTGTCCTGGGGATGCACCAGCGGCTCCAGGCTCAGCGGCAGCCAGAAGTCCGGAACGGAGACAAAAGTCCCCACGAAGTTATGTGGCGTCACCCCGATGATCGTGAACGGCGCGCCATTCAGCAGCACCTTCTTCCCGACGATGCCAGGCTCGCCGCCGAACTTCTTCTGCCAGTAGTTCTCGCTGATCAGCACCGAGGGTGCTGCCGCCAGTGCATCGGCATCCCCCGCGTGAAACGTCCGTCCCCGTATGGCCCCCACTCCCAGCACCGAGAAGAAGTTCTCTGAGACGATCATCGTCAGGGCGTGCTCGTCGTTGTCATTATTCATTCCCGGGAACAGCCCGAGTCGGCCCAGTAGAGAACCCTCGCCGCTGTTCTCGTTCACCGCCATGCCGCTTGGCGCTTTCACCGTGAGAAACTGCGGCAGGCTCGTGGCAATCACTCCGCTGAACGAGTGCAGGTGGTCCCGGAACGCCTCATAGTCGGGATAGCTGAAAGTTGGATTCGTCGCACCGCTGTGCAGCACGACGGCCAGGTTCACCATCGTCGCCGGGTCGCGCGCGTCCAGCTTCCGCGCGAAAAATGCCTTGTAAGCAATGAACGCCGCGGTATTGACCCCGATCCCCAGTCCCAGCGCAAACACTGCCGTCAGTGTGAATCCCAGATGCCGCTTCAGCATCCGCGCCCCAAAGCGAATGTCCTGCCACACCGTCTGCGGCAGCAGCACCAAATCGATCTCGCTCACTCGCTCCCGCCACACCGTGGGATTGCCAAAGCGCACCCGTGCGCGCCGCCGCGCCTCTGCGGGCTGCATCCCCTCATCCATGTTCCGTTGTTCGCGCATCTCCAGGTGGAACCGCAGCTCCTCGTCCATCTCCCGTGCGTGGGCGTCCCGGCGGAACAGCGAACGAATTCTGCGGAGCATTCCCATCCCAACACCTCACTCCCAGCGCAGCGCCTCCATGGGATCCACCTTCGAGGCACGCCACGCCGGAACCAGCGTGGCCACTGCCCCCACCGCCGTCATCACCGCCACCGAGGCGACCAGCGCCAGCCATGCAGAGGAGCCGGCTCCCACCAGCAGGCTCCGCGCCGCATGCGTTGCCATCACCGTCAGCAACAGACCTGGCGCCAATCCCGCAGCCATCACTGCGAGCGTCTGGCGCAGCACCAGCCCCTGCACCTGCCCGCACGTCGCGCCCAGCGCCATGCGCACGCCGATCTCACTCCGCCGCTGGGTCACCCGGTACCACATCACCCCGTAGAAACCGAGCGCCGCCATGGCCAGCGTCAGCCCCGCCAGTACGCCCGTCAGCCGGGCCAGCAATTTCTGCTGCGTGAGCCCATCGTCCATCTCCGTTCCCAGACTCACCATGTCAGTCACCGGCAGCCGCGGGTCGAACGCACGCAGCGCCTCCCGCACCTCGGCCAAGGCGTCTTCCGCCGGACCCGCCGTTCGCACTTCAATCGAATGAATCGGCGCCGGATTTTGATCCACCGATAAATAAACCACCGGCGGAGCCGCCCACTGGGGTCCATCCACGCGCGTGTCCGCCACCTCTCCTACAACCAGAAACTCGTGATCGTGCGGCGTTCTCTCATACCCGATCCAGTGCCCCAGCGGATTCTCACTCCCGAATAGCTTCTTCGCATACGCCTCGTTCAGAATCGCTACCTTCTCTGTGTCCGTTCCGTCCGCATCGGAAAAATCTCTGCCTCGCAGCAGCGGAACTCCCAAAGCCCGGAAGTATCCGGGGCCGATGTGATTTTCTTCTCCGTGCGCGCCCGTATCGGGCCTGCCGAATGCGTGCAGCGCCGTGTTCCAGCCGCAAAAGGGAATCCGGCACATCGCCACCGCCGCCCCCCGCACGTCCGGCAGGGCATCGAGTCGCTTCGTCAGCGTGCGATACAACACCGGGAGGTTCTTGTGCTCCTCCGCATAACCGTGCACCAGATCCACATGGACCGACAGCACGTGTTCGCGGTCCATCCCCGTGTTTATGTGGTTCAGATCGACCAGCGTCCGGGCAAAGCACGCCGCCATGGCCACCAGCAACAGCGAAAAGCTCACCTGCATGGCCAGCATGGCGTTTGACCATCGACGAGCCCCCGCACTCTGTGCCGCTCCCGCCTGCATCCGCTTCGCCCCAATGCTTCCAGAGGTCGGTCCGCGCACCGAGTGCCACGCCGGCAACACGCTGAAGACGCACAGCGCCACAAGCATCAGGCCGCCGGCCAACAGCAGCACACGCGGGCCCGAGTATAGATTCAGATCCAGCAGCCAGTCCCGGCTCGACGCCCACCGCACCAGCACCACGCTCGCGATTCGTCCCGTCAGAACCGCCAGCACTCCTCCGCCCAGCATCAGCAGCACGTCTTCGGTCACGATCGGACGCAGCAGTCGCCAGCGCTCCGCGCCCAGCGCCATCCGCACGCTGAAGTCCCGCTGCCAGGCATTCAGCCGCGCTGCCTGCAGATTCGCCAGGTTCAGGCAGCCCGCCAGAAACACCGCCCCTGCCAGGCCCATCAGCAAAGCCAGCGGCAGCCGCGAATCGTTGCCCAGCGTACCCTCGCCCGCACCGTCTGGAATCAGCCGCACCCTCGCCCGCAGAATCGCCGTCTTCGCCTCCGGAGTGCGCGCCGCATCCGCCATCAGCGCCAGATCCGGCTGCAGAGCCGCAGTCCATCGCGCTGCCGCCGCGGTCCTCTGGTTCGCGGGCGCCCGCGCCGTCACCCACAACCAGAAGATTCCCGGCTGCTCCAGCCACGAATCGTCCAGATGGATGCCATGCCCCGGTCCCAGCGAATCAAACCACGCGCCCGCCCTTCCTGACGACTCCGCCTGCAGCGGCAGCCACAGATCCGGCGCGTAGCCCGTCACCACGCCCAGAAACCGCCGCTCGGCCACTCCGACGATCACCACCGGCATCCCGTTCAGAACCGCATGCCGCCCGGCGACCTGCGCCGTGCCAAATTGCCGCAGCGCGTATCCGTACCGCAGCACCACCGGCCACTCACCTGGATCCAACCGGCCGTCGATGGTACTAAACAGCCTTCCCGCCGCCGCCTGCACACCCAGAACGCTGAAGAAGTTGTCGGACACCAACTGAAAGCGCGCGTCGACGCCAGCCTGCTCTGCAGCCTTGCCCGGCATCTGCAACAGCCCCATCCCAAACCCCGTGCGCGCGATCACCGGCGCCGCCGCACCCGTTGCCTGCCGCAGCCGCTCATACGCCGGATACGAAACGAACCACTGCCCATCAAAAGGCGACTCGACCGCATGCAGAGCCACCAGTTCACCCGGCCGCACCACCGGCAACGGCGCGTATACCACGCTGTAAAGCAGCCGGAAGACCGCCAGATTCGCTCCGATGCCCAGTCCCAGCGTCACCACGGCCGTCACGCAGAATCCCGGAGAGCGACGCATCCGCCGCAGCGCATAGCGCAGATCCCTCCACAGCCCTTCCACCGCCAGCGCCGCAAGAACTCCCATAGTTCGCTCCCGAACCGTAACCGGGTTGCCGAACCGCAGCCGCGCCGCCCGCCGAGCCTCTTCCGGACTCATCCCTTCGGCCACGTTCCGCTGCTCGCGCATGTCCAGGTGAAAGCGAAACTCCTCTTCCAGTTCACGCCCGAGAACCTCACGTCGGAACAGCGAGCGAATCCGGCCCAGCCATGCCATCGCGTCAGGCCCTTCCCGTCTCGTAACTCAGCACCATGCCTACTGCGCCAGTGATCTTCTTCCAGTTCTCCCGCTCCGCCGCCAGCTGCTTCCGGCCCAGAGCGGTGAGTTGGTAATAGCGCGCGCGGCGGTTGTTTTCGCTCACACCCCAGGAAGCTTTAATCCAGCCGTCCTGCTCCATGCGGTGCAGTGCCGGATAAAGTGACCCCTCTTCCACCCGCAAAATGGCATCGGAGACGCGCTCAATGTGCAGCGTGATCCCCCATCCATGCATGGCGCCCATCTCCAGCGTCTGCAGCACCAGCAGATCCAGCGTTCCCTGCAGCGTGTCAGTCTTCTTTTTCAAGGCTGCCTCTCGCCCCCTAGATAACTATAGGAGCATGAGCCGCCGCTGCCTTCCCTGTCAAGACCGGTCCACTTTTAGCCGGACCGGCGGCACTCCGTGACGATCTGCAGGTATTTCCTGGCCGTTTCGGTAACGGTCTCCGGCTTGCCTTCAGCAATAGCTTTCGGATTCACCAGGTCGGTTCCAACCCCAAGCGCCAACGCACCGGCCTTCAGGAAATCCGCCGCCGTGTCGAGCGTGACGCCGCCGGTCGGGATCAGCTGCAGCTCCGGAAAGGGCGCCAGCAGTGCCTTCAGATAACTCGCGCCGCCAACCGCCGAGCAGGGGAAGATCTTCACGTAATCGGCGCCCGCACGCCACGCTGTGATCACCTCAGTCGGCGTTAGTGCTCCAGGGATAGCGACCTTGCCCAGCGCCTTCGTTCGGCCGACGACTTCGGGGTGAAAGCTGGGGCTGACGATGAATTCCGCTCCCGCGGCAATCGTCTCCTGCGCCTGGCCAACGTCGGTCACCGTGCCCGCGCCCAGCAGCAGCCGGTCGCCGTAGGCCTGTTTCAGCTCACGCAACAGCTCCACCGCGCCCGGAACCGTCATCGTCACCTCGATCACGGTCACGCCGCCCGCGACCAGCGCTTCTACCAGCGCGCGTCCTTCTTTCGTCGAGCGCGCCCGCAGCACCGGCATAATTCCGATTTGCTCGATCCACTGCATGGTTCTTGCTGACATGCTCTTACCTCGCGATGATCCTATCGCGCGATGCGGGCGGTTTCGCCTCGCATCACGCGTTCCACCTCGGCCAGTGTCGCCATGCTCGTGTCGCCTGGCGTCGTCATCGCCAGTGCTCCATGCGCAACGCCGCAGCGAACCGCCCATTCCATCGGCTTGCCCGCGAGAATGCCATAGATCAGCCCCGACGCGAAGGAGTCGCCGCCGCCGACGCGATCCAGAATCTCGACCTCGCGCTGCGGAACGTGGACGATCTCATCCTCAACCAGCGCCATCGCGCCCCACGAATTCCGCGTGGCCGAGTGCGCGGTCCGCAGCGTCGTCGCCACCAGCTTCAGGTTTGGATACGCCGCAGCGACATCGCGCAGCATGGTCTGGTAGCTTGCTACCGGCAGCTCGTGGAACGCCTCAGAAACGCCCTTGAGCGCAATCCCGAGCATCGCCGAGAAGTCCTCCTCGTTCCCGAGCAGAACATCGACCTTGCGCACGAGCTCCCGGTTGACTTCCTGCGCTTTGGCCTTGCCCCCGATGCTCTTCCACAGCGACTCGCGGTAGTTCAGGTCGAAGGAAATCGGCGTCCCATGCTTCTGTGCTGCATCCATCGCCTCCGCCGCCACCGAAGGCGTTGTCTCCGAGAGCGCCGCAAAGATGCCGCCGGTGTGAAACCATCGTGAGCCATTCTCGGGCCCAAAGAGGCTCTCCCAGTCCCAGTCGCCAGGCCGGCTGTGGGCAATCGCCGTGTGGCCGCGATCGGAGCAGCCAGCCGCCGCGCGCACGCCGAATCCCCGCTCGGTAAAGTTGAGCCCATTGCGCACGGTTCGCCCCACACCGTCGTACGGAAGCCAGCGCAGCAGCGCCGGATCGACGCCGCCCTGCAGAATCATATCCTCGACCAGCCGGCCCACCGGATTCTCCGCCAGCGCGGTCGCCACCGCGGTCCGCAGGCCAAAGCAGCGCCGCAGGCCGCGCGCCACGTTGTATTCGCCGCCGCCTTCCCACGCCTGAAAATGCCGCGTGGTGTGAATACGTCCTTCCAGGGGATCGAGCCGCAGCATTACTTCGCCGAGGCTGATCTCATCCCAGCGAGTCGTGCCTTCCTTCAGTCGGATCGCGTCCATAGCTCCATTTTCCGCGCCTCTCCCTGAGAAGCGTCCCGTGTGGCGAGACAACGGTTGAGTCTCCGGAAAGGCTCAGCCTGCCGTCTGGCAGTATGATGGCTGCTTGCGGTCACCCCTTTACGCGGAGCTGGTGTTCCATGAAGGTTGGCGTCTTTACCCCGCTTCTCTCCCAACTTCCTTTGTCCCTCGTCCTCGCAAGGCTCAGAGACCTGCAGATCGACACGGTCGAGCTCGGCACCGGCAATTATCCTGGTGATGCACACTGCAACCTGAACGCGCTGGAAGATGGGCAGAGGCTGAACGACTTCCGGAATGTCCTCACGGATCATGGCTTCTCAATCAGCGCGCTGAGCTGCCATGGAAACGCGCTTCATCCCGATGCGGCCCGCGCCGCGCACGATCGGGACGTCAGCCGCAGGACCATTCTTCTGGCTGAAAAGCTCGGCATTCCGGTGGTCGTCGATTTTTCCGGATGCCCCGGCGATTCGCCCCAGGCGACGCAGCCGAACTGGGTTACCTGTCCCTGGCCGCCCGATTATCTTGACGTCCTCAAATGGCAATGGGACGAAGTGGTCACGCCCTACTGGGTTGAGCATGGGAAATTCGCGGCCGATCACGGCGTGCGCATTGCGATCGAGATGCACCCGGGCTTCGTGGTCTACAGCCCGGAGACAATGCTGCGGCTGCGTGCGATTGCCGGGCCGTCGGTGGGCTGCAATTTCGATCCCAGTCATCTTTTCTGGCAGAACATCGACCCCATCGCAGCCGTCCGGGTGCTGGGCGACGCGATCTTCCATGTTCACGCCAAGGACACGCAGCTCTATCCGGCAAACCTCCCGCGCACCGGGGTGCTCGACACCAAACCCTATACCGACGAGCGCAACCGCGGCTGGCTCTTCCGCACCTGCGGCTACGGTCATGGCGCGGAGTGGTGGAAGGAATTTGTCTCCACGCTGCGCATGTTCGGCTATGACAATGTGCTCTCCATCGAACACGAGGACTCGCTGCTTTCTGCGGAGGAAGGCCTGAAGCAGGCTGCCGCCTTCCTCAACAACCTCGTGATTCGCGAGCAGCCGGGCGCCGCCTGGTGGGTTTAAGCGGGAAGGGAAGATGACACAACGCATCCGTACCGCCGTGATTGGGACCGGTTTTATGGGCCGCGTTCACCTCGAAGCGCTGCGCCGGGTTGAACAGGTGGAAGTTGCCGCCATTGCAGGCCGCAACGCCGCCGCAGCCGACAAGCTTGGCTCGGCATTCGCGGTTCCGCGGGTCGATTTTGACGCGGTTCTGCGCGACAACAGCATCGCAGCCGTCCACATCTGCACACCCAACGCCCAGCACTACCCCATGGCGAAGGCCGCGCTCCAGGCAGGGAAGCACGTTCTGTGCGAAAAACCCCTGGCCGTCAGTGCGGAGGAGGCAAGGGAACTGGCTTCCCTCGCCGCTCGCGGGGATCTTCGTAACTGCGTTTGTCACAATCTGCGTTACTATCCGATCGTTCAGCAGATGCGCCAGCTTCGCGAGGCGGGCGAGTTGGGCGAGATCCTGATCGTGCAGGGGACCTACTCGCAGGACTGGCTGCTCTACGACACAGACTGGAATTGGCGCGTCTCCTCGAAAGACGGCGGACCCTCACGCTGCATGGCTGACGTTGGATCTCACTGGTTCGATATGGCGGAGCACGTGACTGGATTGCGCGCGTCGTCGCTGTGCGCCGACCTGCAGACGTTCCACAAAACCCGCAAACAACCGCGCGGGCCGGTCGAAACCTTTGCCAACAAGATGGCCGGATCTCAGGAAACCATCGACACCCCAATCGATACCGAGGACTGCGGAACGGTGATCTTCCGACTGGGAGAGCGAGCTCGGGGCGCCATGACTGCCAGCCAGGTTTCTGCCGGACGCAAAAATCGCCTCAGTATCGAAATCTACGGCACGAAGTCGGGCGTCGCGTGGGACCAGGAGCGGCCCGATGAGCTCTGGATCGGCCATCGCGACAGCCCCAACGGCATTCTTATCAAGGATCCTTCGCTGTTGCTGCCAGGTGCTCAGACCTTTGCCGATCTCCCCGGCGGCCACAGCGAGGGCTACGACGACACGTTCAAGCAGGTTTTCCGCCGCTTCTATCGTTCCATTCGTGAGCCGGATGCGCCCCGCGATTATCCCCAGTTTGCCGACGGCCTGCGGCAGCTGGTGATTCTGGGCGCGGAACTCGACAGCCACCGTACGCGCAGCTGGGCCGATCTTCCCGTGAGCTAATCCGGCCGGGGTTTGCCATCCAAAGGAGATTCTTCGCTTGCTGATTCTGGCCGCGGTGGTTGCCATCTTCGTCTACGGCATGACGGCTGCGATGCTGGGGACGATCCTTCCTGATCTCTCCAGCCGTTTTCAGCTAACCCCACGCCAGAACGGAACCATCGCTACCGCGCAGGCCCTCGGCCTGATGATTGCTTCGCTCGGCGTCGGCCCACTGCTGGATGATGTCGGCAAGAAAGCCGGACTGGTGCTGGGCCTCACTCTCATCTTTGCCGCCCTCCTCGCGCTGCCGCGGTCAGGGGGATTCCGCAGCATCGTCTTTCTCCTTTTCCTGCTGGGCATGGGCGGCGGCATCGTTGTCACCGGCGCGAACGCTCTGACCAGCGATGTCGGAGAGACGCATCGCGCGGTTGCGCTGAACCTTGTCAATATTTTCTTTGGCCTGGGCGGACTGGCAACGCCGTTCCTGTCTGCCAATCTCTTTCAGCGCAACTGGGTGCGCCTTTGCTACCTGGTTGTCGGTCTCACCGTCGTCACTCTGGCCATTCAGATCGCCGCGCCCATGCCGCCGCCCACCGGAGCCGGCCGCTTTCTGCTCGCCGATGCCGGACCCGTCCTCGGACGCCCGCTCCTGTTTCTTTTGGGCGCTTTGCTTTTCCTCTATGTCGGGTGCGAGGTCGATATGTGGAACTGGCTCGTGCGCCACCTCATTGAGCAGGGCATCCCGGAGTCGCGCGCGCTCAACATCCTCTCTCTGGGATTCGCCCTCGGCCTGCTCATCGGGCGAGCAGGCGTCTCGCCGATCCTTGTACATGTCCGGCCGGCTCAGGTCACACTCGGTGCCGCGATTCTGATGACCATCACGACCTTCCTCGCGTTGCGCGTCCGGTCCGCCTCTGCCGCATGGATTGTGGTCTTCCTTGCCGGCCTCTCCATGGCTCCGGTATTTCCCACCACGCTCGCCATTGTGGGGAATGCCTTCCCGCGCATGACTGGCACGGCCATCGGCAGTGTGATCACCTGCGGATGGGCCGGTCTCGCCGTCAGCTCGCGACTCATCGGAGCCGTTGCCGGAAACGATCCGCGCCGGCTGCGCAAAGCCCTTCTGGTCGTCCCCGCCTCGGCGGTCTTGATGGTCGGAATCAACCTGGCGATTCTTGCGATTCTGCGTTAGCTGCCGGGGCTCGGCTTAGC
>JBAUZR010000398.1:0-4652 GCA_049585375.1 Acidobacteriaceae bacterium | reverse complement strand
GGTCGGGCTGGTCTGGATGGTACCGGGCCGGGTGGGCGGCGCGGGGACGACGAGCGTCCGAGCGAGCTGGGGTGAGTTCTATACGCCGGTGGAGGGGCTTTCGCCGGCGATTATGAGCGCAAATCCGCCGTATGGATACACGTACACAAGTGCGGTACCGACCCTGTTTGACACGCCATGGACGGCGGCATCGGATGGGTCGAGTCTGAACGCCAATGGTCAGCCGCGGTTTCCGCTGCCGAAGGTGCCGTACGGGGCGAGCAAGGCGCATCCGGTGGGAAGCGTGAACTGGGCGGAATTTGAGCCGTTCACGGGGATTCCCGCAGTGGCGCCGGGGAACACGACGCCATATGCGGAGGACTATCTGCTGGGCGTGGAGCGGGAGCTGGGCCATGGAACAGTGCTGGACGTGAGCTACGTGGGCACGCAGGCCCATCACCTCCTGGCGCTGATGGAGGCAAACCCAGGGGATCCGGCGCTGTGCCTGGGGCTGAGCCAGGTGAGCGAAGTCGCGGCGGGGTCGGCGACGTGTGGACCGTTTGGCGAGAGTGGAACCTATACGCGGTCGGATGGAACGGTGGTGCAGGGGACGCGGACGCGGTTCTCGCCCGCGTTTGGCAGCGTGACCTGGCAGAAGACGGTTGCGAACTCGCGCGATAACGCGCTGGAGGTGTCGCTGAAGCACGAGGGCGGATCGCTGGGGTATTCGCTGGCGTACACGTGGAGCCAGAGCCTCGATCAGGGGTCGAGCCTGGCGGACCCGGTGAATCCGGTGGATCCAAGTGTGAGCCGGGGGCTTTCGGCGTTCGACCTAACGCACAATTTTGTGGCGAACTACCACTACCGAGTGCCATCGCTGCGGAGGCTGCGCGGGATTCCGGAGTGGGCGGGGAATGGGTGGATGGTGTCCGGGCTGACGCGGGTGACGACAGGCTTTCCAGTGACCCTGGTGAACAACAACGACACCTCACTGCTGGGGACGCAGCCCAATGGAGTGAATACGGTGGGGGCGGATCAGATGGATTTTGCCGGGGGGGCGCTGGCGCTGCGGGGGCGGCCAGGGACGGAGCCTGCTTTCGATACCGGGCAGTTCACCCTGCCGGCTCTGGGGACGTTTGGGGATGCGCGGCGGCGATTCTTCCACGGGCCGGGGTCGGATGACACGGACGTGGCGCTGGAGAAGGCGACGGAACTGCGAGATGGGAAGACGCTGGAGCTGCGGGCGGAGGGCTTCAACGTGTTCAACCACAGCCAGTTCTTTGGCCCGGCAGCGGTGGAAGGAAACATTGGGAGCCAGACGTTTGGGCAGATTGTGACGGCGGCGCCGCCGCGGCTGATGCAGGTGAGCGCGCGGATCAGGTGGTGAATGAGCAGCCGGTGGCCTGTAGCCCGCAGCCGGTGGCCCGTAGCTTGTAGCGGCTGGTGCATAATGACTGCAGGGGCTCTCCCTGTGTGAACCTCCCCAACTCCATCACGATGGGCCGCATTTTTTGCGTGCCGGCGCTCATCTGGATGCTTTCCCCGCATTTTCCGCACGGGGGATGGCATGGCGAGCAGGAAGTCGTCGCGTCTCTGTGTTTCATCCTGGTTTCAATCTCCGACGGCATCGACGGATACCTGGCGCGGGCTCGCGGGCAGATCACCACGATGGGGATGCTGCTCGATCCGATTGCGGACAAGCTGCTGATCACGTCGGCGTATGTGGCGCTGGTGGAATTCAACCCGCACGTGGTGAAGCCGTGGATCGTGGTGGTGGTGATCGGGCGCGAATTTCTGGTGAGCGGCCTGCGGTCGATTGCTTCGACTGAGGGTTTCACGATCGAAGCCAGCGACGTGGGCAAGCTGAAGACGGTGATCCAGATTGTGTCAGTGGTGGCGGTGATTCTGGACCGCGCGTGGTATGCCTGGCACTGGGGCTGGTTCATCGTGCCGGTGCACCTGATCGCAGTGGTGGGAATCTACTACATGACGGCGGTTTCGATCCTGTCGGCGGTGGATTATTTCTGGGCGTTCTGGCGCAAGATCGACAAGGCGACAGCAACACGGCGCCGGAGCGACAATGAGTATGTGCTTAGCCGGAGAAAAAAGAACACAGCGGCGGCAGCGCACAATGCGACACAACTGTAGCGACTAATTTTCGAGGCAGCGGCGCGGACTCTGAATTTTCGGGTGGGTAACGGATTATTGCGTACCTTTCCGAAACCTTGCCACATCCAACGACGCAGGAGCCTCGATGGACCATCCTGAGCATCCCCTCTTCGATCCCCAGTCAGCGAACAGCACGAACGACGGTCAGGAAAACGAAGGCAAGCGTGAGCGCGCGCCGGGAACGTTCTCGCGCCGGTCGTTTCTTGCGCAGTTAGGCGCCGCGGGCGTAGCGGCGTCGGCCGCTCCCCTGGCGCATGCGGCCCAGAGTGACGAGAAGAATGACCAGCCGGAGCGCGGGCCGAATACGCCCGCTGGCGCGGTGCCGGTAACGCTCAATGTGAACGGCAAAGTGCACCGCGTGCTGCTGGAACCGCGAGTGACTCTACTGGACGCGCTGAGGGATCATCTGCAGCTTTTCGGGACGAAGAAAGGCTGTGATCACGGACAGTGCGGTGCGTGCACGGTGCATGTGAACGGGCGGCGGGTGAATTCGTGCCTGAGCTTTGCCATCATGCATCAGAACGACAAAATCACAACCATCGAAGGGCTGGCGGAGAACGGACAGCTTCACCCCGTGCAGCAGGCGTTTCTGGACCACGACGGATTCCAGTGCGGATATTGCACGCCGGGACAGATCATGTCGGGGTCGGCGCTGCTGCATGAACCGATTGGGCCGGACGATGACGCGGTGCGGGCGGCGATGAGCGGGAATCTATGCCGGTGCGGGGCGTACGCGAACATTGTGGCTGCCGTGCAGCAGGCGAGAAAAGCCAGCGTATAGCGGACAGAGAACAGCGGATAGAGAGCAGCCGGTACCTGGGTTGAATTGACGGCCGGGGTTCAATGAAAAGGCAACTGGAGAGGATCTGATGCAGGCATTTCGATACAGCCAGGCGCGGTCGGTCGAGAGCGCGGCGCACTCGGGCGGGACGTTTCTGGCCGGCGGGACGACGCTGGTCGATCTGATGAAGCTGAACGTGATGCAGCCGCAGCAGGTGGTGGACATCAATGCGCTGCCGCTGAGTCAGGTTGAAGACGAGAAAGGCGGCGGATTGCGGATCGGGGCGATGGTGCGGAACAGCGATCTGGCGAATCATTCGGCGGTCCGGCAGCGCTATCCGGTGCTGTCGGAGGCGCTTTTATCGGGAGCATCGCCGCAGCTGCGGAATATGGCGACCACCGGTGGTAATTTGCTGCAGAGAACGCGGTGCTACTACTTTCGCGATACGAATTACGCCTGCAATAAGCGGAAGCCGGGGTCAGGATGCTCGGCGATCGATGGATTTAATCGGATCCATGCTGTGCTGGGTGGTTCGGAGGATTGTGTGGCGACGCATCCGTCGGACATGGCGGTCGCGATGATGGCGCTGGAGGCGGTGGTCCATACAAGAGGACCGAAGGGCGAGCGGGAGATTCCACTCAACCAGTTTTATCTGGAGCCAGGGACGACGCCGGACCAGGAAAATGTGCTGCAGGCGGGGGAATTGATCACCTGGGTGACGCTGCCGGCGTTTGCCGGCGGGACGCGCTCGCATTATCTGAAGCTGCGGGATCGACAGCAGTATGAGTTTGCGCTGGCGTCGGCGGCGGTGCTGGTGCGGACGAACGGCGGGCACATCGAGCAGGCGCGGATTGCGCTGGGCGGAGTGGCGACCAAGCCGTGGCGCTCGCGACCGGCGGAGCAGGTGCTCGAAGGGCAGGCGGCGACGGAAGCGAACTTCCGCAAGGCGGCGGAGGCGGCGATGGCGGAAGCGAAGCCGCTCCGGTACAACGCGTTCAAGATTGAGCTGGCGAAGCGGGCGATCGTGCGGGCGCTGCAGGTGACGACCGAGACGACGTGAAGGAGCGAATCGTAAGACGCGGAAGCCCCGCTTTTCTTCCTGGGTATTTTCGGCACGGCTGAAGACGTGCCCTGCAAAGCGATTTTTGGGAGCAAATGGCATGAGCACATCGCTGATTGGAGCAGCCGTCACGCGAGTGGATGGGCCGCTGAAGGTAACGGGGGCGGCTCCGTATGCGGTCGAGCATCCGATGGAAAACCTGGCGTATGGGGTGGGGGTGGCGAGCACGATCGGGAATGGACGAGTGACCCGGATCGACGCGTCGGCGGCGCAGGCAATGCCGGGGGTGCTGGCGGTGCTGCATCACGGCAACAGTATGCAGCTGTACCGGCCGGGCGGACCGTTTGAGGCAGAAAGTCGCGCAGGGGAGAGCCGTCCTCCATTCGAAGACGACACGGTGTACTACTATGGGCAATTTGTGGCACTGGTGGTAGCAAATACGTTCGAGCAGGCGAATGCGGCGGCGACGGCGGTGAAGGTCGAGTATGCGACGGAGAAGCCCGCGGTGGTGCTGGAGGAGGAGGATCGCGCACCCGGCGATCCAAAGCAGCATTATCAGCGGGGGAATCCCGAACAGGCCTTCGCCAGCGCACCGGTCCAGATTGACTACACCTACGAGACGCCGACAGAGACGCACAATCCCATGGAGATGCACGCGACGGT
>JBAUZR010000397.1:0-2362 GCA_049585375.1 Acidobacteriaceae bacterium | reverse complement strand
AAGATGTAGAGGTCCGGCTCCTTCAGGCCGGGTCTGGATCGCCGAATCATCCCGATGAGCACTCCATTGCAGGCGTAGACGCCCGTGCCTTTTTCCATCCATTGCTGCATATACGGGTCGGGGGTCGGATCGGGGGGAGCGAACGTAGCATTGTCGATGAGCGCAAAGTCGCGCGCGAAACAGGAGACAACGCCTACTTCGTAACGGTCCTGGAGATTCGCACCAACGCCGGGGAGATCGACGACGGTGTCGATGCCGAACCCGGAGAGATGCGTTCCTGGGCCAACGCCTGAGAGCATCAGCAATTGTGGAGTGTTGAAGGCGCCGGCGGCGAGGATGACCTCGTGGCCCGCAGTCGCCTGGCGCCGCTGTGGCACGAGGTCCGGAGAAGCTGCCGCAGGATCGGCGCGGTACAGGTGCGGTGCTTCAATGAACTCGACGCCGATGGCTCGGGTGCCCTCAAAGAGAACGCGGGTAGCGAGTGAGTTCTTCTGGATCGTCAGATTCTGCGGAAACTGTTGCGCGACGCGCAGCAGAAAGTCGCGCGGGCCATTGCGCTTGCCGCGGTCTACCGCCAAAGGAGTGAAGACCAGGCCCTCGGGGCTGGAATCGGTATTGCGTGAGTCGTTGGGATCGAAGCGCGTCTCGACGCCGACAACAGGCGAGCCGAGGTGATCCACCAGCGCTTCACGGACACCATTCAGCAGGAGCGTGAGAAGTTCCTTGTCTTTCAGGACCAGCAGCGGGTCGGCTTCGCTGGTCGTCAGCCATCCTTTGAAGCCGTGACCGTCGGCCTCATCGCGCCAGCTCTCTCTTCCCTGGAAAAGCTGCCCGATGCTGGAGAACACGCGCTCCACATCGCCCTGCAGGGTTCCAGGAGCCGCCACATAACGGCAGTTCTCCAGGCGCTCGAAATACGAGCGCATCTTGTCTGCGCGCCAGGATGCATCGCCGGTCAGGTCGGCGATGAAGTTCCAGTCGTCGTCCTGGGGCACTACGGTGATCATGGCGTTGTGCGCCGTGCATCCGCCGAGCGTTCCGGCGCGCGGATACCAGATCCAGTCGCGGCCATCGCGCTTCACAGCTTTGGAATCGCGAGCCTGCTGCACATCGTCGCTGTAATGGCGGACGAAGTAGTTCCACGCGCAGCCGGCATACTCGGTGGAGAGCCCGTGAAAGATGGGGACCTCGTACATCATGCGGCCCAGGTCGCCGGCCGCACAGGAGTCGCCACCCGCCTCGAGCAGCAGCACCTTCCATCCGGCACCCGCGAGATTGGCGGCGAGGGGTCCGCCTCCCGCTCCCGATCCGACAATGATGTAATCGAAATCGCTCACAACCTCTCCCGATAGGTCGTCCTGCGGGGCTCACGGGTCAGAACGTTTTCAGGAACTCGATGAGAGCCAGCTTTTCTTTGTCGCTGAGCGCCGGCTCACCTTGTGCGTAGCTGGTGCCGAAGTAGTGGCCGCGGTTCACAATGAAGTCGGGACACTTGCTCACCTGCATGAGCGGCTCGACTAAATTAGCGAAAACCTTGCGCGCATCCTCGTCGCTTGGATTGGGCCCGAGCGCCTCGAGATCATGTTTGAGGCGCAGCAATAAATCGAGCAGCTTTTTGTCATGATCGATTCTGCCGGCCAGATCTGCATCATCGTCGAGCAGATCGAGGTTCGCGAGCAGGTCTACTGGAGTTCCCGCCGGAATGGGGCCGATTTCAATGCCGCCCGCGGAGAACACGCTGGGCAGCAGGCGCTGGCCGATTCCCGTCAGCCCTTTCAGGTTGTCCGGCACGAAGCCTGCCGCGACACGGATGGAGCTGCGTGTTGTGGTGCGGTCGATCAGGGAGCCGGCGACCTCCGGACCGACGAGGTTGCCGATCACCGGATCTTTGTCGCGCTTCTCAGGCCAGAGCATTTTGGTGATCGCATCCTGGAATGCCGCCATGCGGTTATCCACTGAAGGGCTCGGGTTCCATTCATCCGTCGGAGCATTGGGATTGAGCCGGCCTACACTGTTGTTCAGCAGGAACGGAGCGGTGGACCACAGGCTGATGAGCGATGGCGGGCGCGTATAGCCCCTTCCGCCGGCCGGCATCTTAAAGGCATGCGGCTTGCCGTTGAACGGATCGTAATAGGTGATAGTACCGACGGAGGGCAGGTCCTTATACGTTTCCGATGAGAAGTTGTCCCAGATGTTGCCGCGAATCGCGTTCGTCGCCAGGGGACTGCAGGCATTTGTCTGCAGCAGCGTCACCGGCACGCGGAATTCCGCGGACAGGAAATTGTCATCCAGAAAGTCGGGAGCTTTAACAATCGCCTCCATCTTCCCGCGGAAGTCGGTAGTCTCGGTCCATCCCCAGTAG
>JBAUZR010000396.1:0-4622 GCA_049585375.1 Acidobacteriaceae bacterium | reverse complement strand
GGCTGCGGCGCCACTTTCAGTTTCTCGATCCGCGGCATTTTGTCTTCTGTGGTGAGAAGAGCATTCTCAAAGCGGATTACCTGATCGACGATCAGCCGCGGCACTTCCGCACCTTTGCCGGAAGAGGGATTCTCTTCACCGCTCCCCACAACATGGGCGTGAGCGGGTACACCCGCGTGGACAACTGGCAGCAGGTGGAACGGCTGTTTCTTGAGGACGGCGGACCGCGGTAAAGCGGGTTACACAGGTCACAGAGCCGCTCCGCTCCTCAACGCAAGAAATGGGTGGCGGTTTTCCTGGTCGCTACATCAGCTCTTCGATAAACGCCTTCGCAGCAGCCGGGTCGATGTGCGGCGCGCGACCGACCATGGGCCCTGACTGCGTCACCGGCTCCGCTTCGTGGAGCGACGGCAGATCGGTCCGCTCAAAGAATTTGCCGATGGGGATCTCATCGCCCCAGACCGTGGACTTCTCCATGGCGCCGAGCCAGTCCGTCGCGTCGTAGTTGGCGTCGTCTTCGAGTCGCTTCACGCGCGGGCGAAACCACTGGAAGGTGTTGTCTTTGTTGTAGGTAACGCAGGGGCTGAAGATGTCGAGGAAAGAAAAGCCCTTGTGCTGGATTCCCTGCTTGAGGAGATCCGTCAGATGCTTTTGGTCGCCGCTGAAGCCGCGGGCGACAAAGGTGGCCCCGGCCGCGAGCGCCATGGAAATAGGATTGATGGGCGCTTCGATGTTGCCGTAGGGTGAGCTCTTCGTCTTCATGCCGAGGCGGCTGGTGGGTGACGTTTGCCCGGTCGTGAGGCCGTAGATCTGGTTGTCCATGACGATGTACGTCAGATCGATGTTTTTGCGAATCGTATGCGTGAAGTGGTTGCCGCCGATCCCGAAGCCGTCGCCATCGCCGCCGGTGACGAGCACGGTGAGCTCGTGGTTGGCCATTTTCATCCCGGTGGCCACGGGCAGAGAGCGCCCGTGGAGCGTGTGCATCCCGTAGGTTTCGATGAAGCCGGGGAAGTTGGACGAGCAGCCAATGCCGCTGATGGTGACGATCTGGTGATTGGGAATCTGCAGTTCGACGAGGGCCTTCTGTACCGCGGCCAGCACGCCGAAGTCGCCGCAGCCGGGACACCAGTCGGGGTCGACGCGGCCTTTGAAATCCGCAATCGTCATGGGTTTCGGGGACTCAACAATTGTCGCCATTACTCTTCTCCTGAACCGGTGGGTCGCTAGACCATGATTTCGTGGGCGGGGACAGACAGCGCCGTCTCCCCGGCCAGTTGTTCGCGCACCGCATCCACAATGTGGTGCGGCATGAAGGGCTCGCCGTCGTACTTACGGATGTGTCCGTCGGCGACGAAGCTGGTTTCGCTGCGCAGGTAGCGGGCGAACTGGCCGCTGTAGTTGTTCTCGACGATGATGGTGCTCTTCGCGTTGCGGAGCTGCTCGACGATGGCGTCGCCGTGGAGCGGGACCAGCCAGCGGATCTGGAGCTGGTTGGCGGTAATGCCCTGCCCGGCGAGCATACCGCGGGCCTCTTCAATCACGCCCTGCGTCGATCCCCAGCCGATGAGCGTGACGTCGGCGTCTTTCGGCCCCTGCAGCACGGGTGGCGGCACGGCGGCGGCAATGCCCTGCTCCTTGCGCATGCGCTTTTCCATCATGGCGCGGCGCTTGCGGGCATCGGTGAACATGTCGCTGATGAGCACGCCATTTTCATCATGCTCGTCGCTGGACACCACGTGGGTGTAGCCGGGAATGCCGGGGATGGCGCGCGGCGAGACACCGCTCTCCGTGATGAGATACCGCTTGTAGTCGCCGTTGCCGTGTCCGTTAGGCGCGGTGATCATCTCGCCGCGATCGACGGGCGGCGCGAAATCCAGGATCTCCGGATCGACGCTCAGGCGGCCTTCAGAGAGCAGCAGGTCGCAGAGGACGAGCCCTGGCACCTGGAATTTATCGACAACATTCCAGATCTCGGCCATCAGCGTGAAGCAGTCGCCGATGTCGAGCGGCGCGGCGATGACACGGGGGTAGTCGCCGAAGGCGGCGCCGAGCATCTGCCACAGGTCGCCCTGTTCCGTCTTGGTGGGCACGCCGGTGGACGGACCCGCGCGCTGGCAGTCGATGACCACGATAGGAATTTCCGCCATCGCGGAGAGGCCGAGAGCCTCGGACATGAGCGCGAATCCCCCACCGGAAGTCGCGCACATGGCGCGGACGCCGGCCTGTGCGGCGCCGATGGTCATGTTGATCACGCCGATCTCGTCCTCCACCTGGCGCACCATGATGCCGGCTTTGCGGCCGTTGGCAGCAAACCAGTGCAGCACGCCGGTAGAAGGGCTCATGGGGTAGGCGCAGTAGAACTTGACCCCGGCAGCGGCTCCGCCCATGGCCAGCGCGGTGTTGCCACTCAGGACGGCATACTTCTTGTCCGCCATAGGAACGGGATTCGCGAAGGGCTTGAAGTGCTGGGTGGCGTAGTCATAGCCCGCGCGGGCAACGGCTATGTTTTCCTCGGCAACGGCGGGAGCTTTTTTGCCGAACTGCTCGTGGATGACGCTCTCGAGCGAATTGAAGCCAATGCCCATCATGCTGAGCGCGGCGCCCATGGCGAGGGTGTTCTGCGCGACTTTGTTCTTGCTGATATCCGCGAGCGTTGACACCGGCAGCGGGCAAAGCTGGACGCCGTCGGCGTGCTCGCCCGGCTTGATGGAGTCGGCGTTGTAAATGCACGCGCCGCCTGCCGTGAGCAGCCGAAGGTGGCGGTCCATCGTGTCCTGGTTGAGGGGGATGAGCAGGTCGAGATGATCGCCCATGTTGGTGATGGGCTCGGTGCCGGTACGGATGGTCAGGTAGGTATGGCCGCCGCGAATGATGGACTGATAAGCGTTGTAGGCGTTGAGGTGCAGGCCGCGCCGGCTGAAGATCTTGGCGAAGATGTCGCCCGGAGTGGCAACACCCTGCCCGGCGGCTCCTCCGATGCCGATGGAAAAAGACTGAATCATATCCGCTCCCGCAGTAGAACAGGACTGTTTTTGGGGACGACGCCCGTGGAGCGCTGATGACCCCGGCTTCTGAAAGTGGGCAACAGAATACACCCCGGACTGGACGATTCGACAGGGGGCGGCGCGGGAGCCATCAAGGCCAGACGGCGTGCAGAAGGAATTCTCGATTGCCTTCGGCGCCGGTTATGGGCGAGTCGATGACGTCGATGGCGCTGCCGCCGATGTCCGACACGCAGGTGTGGACGCGGTCGATGGCAAGCTGGTGGGCGGCGGGGTCGCGAACGATTCCTCCCTTACCGACATGCGCGCGGCCGGCCTCAAACTGCGGCTTCACGAGGATGACGGCTTCCACGGGTGACGCTCGTCGGACATTGTCTGACACATGTCGGACAGCGGCCAGAACCGGCGGCAGGACCAGGGTGGCGGAGATAAACGACACATCCATGGCCACAAACGAAATGCCGGCAGGCAGATCGCCGGGCGCCAGGAGACGGGCATTGGTGCGCTCCATCAGGGCTACGCGGGGATCGTCGCGGAGGGACTGGGCGATCTGGCCGTAGCCGGTGTCGATGGCCAGCACGCGAGCGGCACCGTGCTGGAGCATGCAGTCGGTGAACCCGCCGGTGGAGGCGCCAACGTCGAGGCAAAAGCGGCCGGCCAGGTCGATGGACCGATGGGCGAGCGCGGACTCCAGCTTGAGTCCGCCGCGGCTGACGTAGCGGAGATCGGAGCCGAGGAGACGGATAGGCGCGTCCGATGCGATCGAAATGCCGGGCTTGTCGTGCTTTTGATCGTGGACGAGCACGCGGCCGGCGAGGATGAGGGCCTGCGCCCGTTCGCGGCTGGGCGCCAGGCCTCGTTCCACCAGAAGTTTGTCGAGACGTGTTTTCATGCGGACAGATACAGGAGCAGACCAGGTAAGATGGATTGTCACGGCCACAATCATCGGGACCGAAACTGCGCGGCCTGAACACACTGCATCTTAAAGTATGGTGCGAAGCGACCCCGGAATCCCGGAGTCGAAGAAAGCGTACGGCATGGAAGAGGAAGTCACACAACCGAGACACCGGCATCATCCCTTTCTCTGGCTGGGCTGGATACTGGCCGTCGTGTTCGCGTCGGCGGCGGCCGGACTGGCGCATCACCTCGCCTTTCTGCGGCAGCAGGTAAACACGTATGAGGGCAGCGCCGCTCAACTGAGCGTCCAGTTGCAGCATGCCAACAATATCGTCGCGGTGCTGAACTCGCCGGACTCCGTGCACGTGGTCCTCACCGAGACCCGTGAGCCGACCCACGCGGTGGGACAGGTAAGCTGGCTGCCGGGCAAGGGCGCGTTGGTTTTCATGGCGGGCGGTTTGAAACCGCTGCCGACCGGCAAGACCTACGAGCTGTGGCTGATCCCGAAACTGGGAAAGGCACCCGTGCCGGCAGGCCTGTTCCGGCCCGACAATGATCATGGCGCCACCGTGGTGCTGCCCCCGGTTCCCGCTGACACGCAAGTAGACAAATTTATTGTGACGATCGAACCGGCGCACGGATCGGAGACGCCCTCGTTCCCAATCGTGATCCAGGGCGGCTAATCGCAGACGGAATCCAGGCACGATACACTTCCCTTTC
>JBAUZR010000395.1:0-11449 GCA_049585375.1 Acidobacteriaceae bacterium | reverse complement strand
ATCAGGCGACGAAGGCGAAGCAGGTGCAGAGCCGGATCAAGGAACTGGAGAAGATCGAGCGGATTGAGATTCCGCTGGAAGAGCCGGTGCCGCACTTCAGCTTTCCGCAGCCGCCACCCTCAGGGCGAACGGTGGTGGAGGTTGCCGGGCTGTCGATGCAGTATGGCGAGAAGCGCGTGCTGGAGGATGTGAACTTCACGATTGAGCGCGGCGATCGGATCGCCCTGGTGGGCGTGAACGGTGCGGGGAAGTCCACGCTGATCCGGCTGCTTTCCGGGGAGGAAACGCCAACACAGGGCACGCTGAAGCTGGGGCACAACGTGGTGGCGGAGTACTTTGCGCAGGATCAGTACAAGGTGCTGGATCCCGACGCACGGATGCTGGACGACATGAGCCGAGCGGCGGCGAAGGTTCCGGAGAAAGATTTGCGGAGTCTGCTGGGATGCTTTCTGTTCTCAGGAGATGACGTATTCAAGAGGCTGGGCGTGCTGAGCGGCGGAGAGCGGAACCGCTACGCGCTGGCGCGGATTCTGGTGAGTCCGGCGAACTTCCTGCTGCTGGACGAACCGACGAACCACCTGGATCTGCGCGCCAAGGATGTGCTGCTGGAGGCGATTGGGAAGTTCAACGGCACGGTGATCTTTGTCTCCCACGACCGGTACTTCATCGACGGACTGGCGCAGAAGGTGTTCGAGGTAGAGAAGAATCCGGAGGATGCGGCGCGCGGATCGCATCTGCATGTTTATCCGGGGAACTACGAGGATTATCGCTGGCGGAAGGAAGGCGGGGCGGCGGCGCTGGCCGCTGAGACGGCAGCCGTTGCCGAGCCGATTGTGCGGATCGCAGAGCCTGTTGTGGTTGAGGCGGCAGCGAGCGCGCCGGCGAAGCGGGTGAATCCGATCAAGCTGCGGCAGATGCAGGAACGTCTGGCGGCGGTGGAGGCGGAGATTCCGCGGGTGGACGGCTGGGTGGCGGAGACGGAACAGGCGCTCGGAGTCTACGTAAGCACGGAGGAGACGCAGCGGCTGACGGAGGTGCTGGCCGCTTTGCGGGATCGACAGGCGGAACTGAACAGCGAGTGGGAAGAGCTGTCGATGCAGCTGGAGGAGCAGGGCGCGGTCAGCTAGCCGCCCTGGGTTGGCTTTCCGCGCGCTGGGCTTCGACAACGCCCGCTGCCAATTCGGGCGGAGTCCGGAAAGCGATCGCGAAGCGATTCCATCCGTTGATTGTGTTGACGGCGAGGGTCAGGTCGACCAGTTCGCGCTCGCTGAAGGCGGTGCGTGCCTGGACGTAAACATCGTCCGGGATGTGGCTGTGCATCACGTCGGTTACCGCCTCGGTCCAGGCGAGGGCGGCGCGTTCGCGATCGGAGTACCAGGGCGCCTCGCGCCAGGCGGGGAGACCATGCAGCCGGTCGTCCTCAATCCCGTCTTCTTTCGCCTCCCGCCAGTGCATTGCGATGCAGAAAGCGCAGCCGTTCATTTGGGAAGCCCGCAGAAAAACCAGGTGCAGCACCGTCGGCTCGATCGTGGTGGCTGTGCGAAGGTAATGACCCGCCTGTCTGAAAAAGCGAACGGCTTCTGGAGCCACGGAGGTGTACGCAATACGCTGGGTCATCGTGCAGGTCCTCCAGGGAAAATCACTTGGCTTTGGATGTCACCGCGTGGCACCGTGATTCGGTCGCGCCGCTAATCAGTCTTCGATGAGGACGCCGAGGACGGTTTCGGTGAGCTGCTATCGGAGCTGGTAGCGGCAGGCGTCTCTGCTTTTTTGGATTTGTCCCCCGCGCCCGAGGAGTCAGCTGCCTTGCCGTCGCTCTCGGCTGACGCTCTCATCGATTTGCTGGCCTTCGAGGCGTAGTCAGTGGCATACCAGCCGGAGCCTTTGAATTGAACGGCTGGGGCGGAGAGCAGACGCTCCACGGGCCCCTGGCAGAGGGGGCATTCTTTTTCATCCGGAGCGCTGAAGCTCTGGATTTTTTCAAACTGATGCCCGCAGGTTTGACAGCGATATTCGTAGAGCGGCAAAGGTGTGTCCTTCGATCCTGAACATTCGGGGTGCTTCCGGACCGCAAGCGGCGGCTGTCGGGTGGGGATGCAGCATCCCTGCTGTCATTTTAGCGGGTTCCTGCAACGCGACTTGCCGCCGGGCACCGATTGCCGGCCGGAACGAGAGCCGGCGCCGTTATAATCGCCGCAATTCTCACGGAGTTGTGGGCTTGCCAATGAAGGGTGGAGGCGCTTCGCGGAACCGAAAGCTACCGAATGTTGACGGAGGCTTCGGCCTGTCACCCGGAGATGTGCGTACGCTGCGGGCGCTGAGGACTCCGGCGCACATTCAGAAGTTTGTCGATGCGCTGCCGTATCAGTATGCAAACACGGCGGCCTCGCCGCGACGTGTGCTGCGGGAGCGAAAGGGCCATTGCCTGGAGGGTGCGCTGCTGGCGGCGGTGGCGCTGCGCGTGAATGGGCAGCGGCCCCTGGTCATGGATCTGGAGGCGGTCCACGACGACGACCACGTGGTGGCGCTCTACCGAGAGCGGGGCCTGTGGGGAGGGATCGCTAAATCAAACTTCGCTGGGCTGCGGTTTCGGGCGCCAATCTACCGCACATTGCGCGAGCTGGCGCTCAGCTACTTTGAGCATTACTACAATCTGCGCGGGGAGCGGACGCTGCGCGCGTACTCCGAGGCGGTGGACCTGTCGCGGCTGGATGGCGAGGGGTGGATGACGGCAGAGGAAGACGTGTGGTGCGTGCCGGAGCGCCTGATTGCCGCCAGACATTATCCCCTTTTTCCGCATAGCGTGGCCCGCGGACTGCCGCGCCTGGACCGGCGGAGCTTCGAGGCCGGGATGCACGGGTGGGTAAAGCACTGAAGGGCAGCGGTCAGCGGTCAGCAACTTCGACTTGGCAGCCGCTATAACGTCACCTGCCGCACGCCTGTAATGGCGGGAGCGGCGCGGAGTTCTTTCAGGACTGCGTCAGTGACTTCACCGTCGATCTGCAGGACGGCCAGGGCGGTTGCCGGGGCGGCTTCCTTCCCATTCGAGCGGCCGAGTGCGAAGTTGGCGATGTTGATCTGGTGATTGCCGAGGATGGTGCCGATGCGGCCGATGACGCCGGGGACGTCCTGGTTGCGGATGGTGAGCAGCGTTCCCTGGAGCGGCGCTTCGATATCGATGCCGTCGAGGTGCAGCAGGCGCGGCGAATCACCGTGGAGGATGGCCCCGCTGGCGGAGATGCTGGTGTCGCCCGCGTGCAGAGTGAGCTGCAGAACGGTTCCCGCTCCGCCGAAAGGCGCTTCTTTCTTTTCTTCGTGCAGGTGGATGCCGCGCTCGGCCGCAACCGAGGCCGCGTTGATGCGGTTGACCTGCTCGAGATGGCCGAGAACGCCGGCGATGGCGCTGTTGCGGATGAGCTCAGTTTTGGTTTCGGCGAGGCGGCCGTGGTAGGCGATCTGGATGGTGTCGATGCTTCCTTTCGGGAACTGCACAAGGAAGGTGCCGAGGCGCTCGGCCAGAGACATGTAGGGGGCCATCTCCTGGTATTCCTCGTGGGTGAGAGACGGCAGGTTGACGGCATTCTGGGCGACACCGGACTTGAGATACTCGCGCACCTGGAGAGCGATCTGAATACCGACGGCTTCCTGCGCTTCAGCGGTGGAGCCGGCGATGTGCGGCGTGAGGATGACGTTGTCGAGGGAGGCAAAGGGAGAATTTTTCGGCGGTTCCTCGTGGAAAACGTCGAGAGCGGCGCCCCCGACCTGGCCGGATTTGAGCGCTTCGGCCAAGTCGGCTTCGACTACCAGCTCGCCGCGGGCGCAATTCACGATGCGCACGCCCTTCGTCGTGGTTGCGAGAGTATTGCGGTTGATAATGCCGGTGGTTTGCGGGGTGAGGCCGACGTGGAGCGTGAGGTACTCGGACAGCGCGAAGAGTTCTTCGGCAGAGACGAGGCGGATGGCATTTTCGCGCGCGATGGAGGCGGAGACAAAGGGGTCGTGGCCGAGGAGTTCCATGCCGAAGTGGCGGGCGCGGCGGGCAACTTCGAGACCGATGCGGCCGAGGCCGAGGATGCCGAGCTTCTTGCCGCGCAGTTCGGAGCCCTGAAGAGACTTCTTTTCCCACTTGCCGGCGTGCATGGTCGAGTCGGCCCGGGGGATCTGGCGGGCGAGGGCAATCATGAGGCCGACGGCCAGCTCAGCGACGGCGACGGCGTTTGCGCCCGGAGTATTCATGACAACAATGCCGCGGCGAGTGGCGGCCTCGGCGTCGATGTTGTCGACACCCACACCGGCGCGGCCAATGACGCGCAGCTTCGGAGCACCGGCCATCAGGGCGTCATCCACCTGGACGGCGGAGCGGACGACGAGTGCGTCGGCGTCACTCAGAGATTCAGGGAGGTTCTTCACCTGGTCGTGAGTCAGGACTTCCCATCCGGGCTCGGACTGAAATACGGCGAGCGTCGCCGGAGAGACTTTTTCCGCGAGAACGACTTTCATGGCTCCCTTTCGTGAGTTGAACCGGAACGATGCGCAGAGCGGGCTCAGGCGTGGACAGGCTCAGGCTCCGATGCTTTTGCCGGAGACGCGTGGCCGCTGCGTTCGGCATAGACCTGCTGCGCGGCGGCGAGCGAGTGGCCGAACCGGAATCCAGGCAGATGCAAAGACGAGGAAGCTACCTGCTCGAGTGCGGAGAGGATCGCGATGGTATCCATGAAGTCGAAAAGGCCGATGTGGGCGATGCGAAAGATCTGACCCTTCATCTCGCCCTGTCCGTTGGTGACGATGGCGGCGAAGCGGCTCTTCAATTCTTTTACGATCACGCCGGAGTCCACGCCTTCCGGGGCAAGAACGGCTGTGGCTGCAGCCGAAGGGGCTGTCGGCGCGAAAAGCGGCAGGCCGAGTGCCTGCATGGCCGCGCGAGTCATGGCGGCGCAGGTTTCGGCGTTGTCGATAAGAGCGTCGCGTCCGGCAGCGAGATCGCCTCCGCCCTGGGCGGCGATGTGGTCCAGAGCAGCGCCGAGGGCGGCGATGAGCGCCACGGCGGGTGTGTAGGAGGACTCACCTTTCTGCGCGTTTTTCCGTTCCTTGCGCAGATCGAAGTAGTAGCGCGGATTCTTTGAAGTCTCCGTGGCCTTCCAGGCGCGGTCGCTCAGGCTGAGATAGGCGAGACCGGGTGGAATCATGACGGCTTTCTGAGAACCGCCAATGATGACGTCGACACCCCAGCCATCCACGTCGAGATGCGTGGTGCCGAGACCGGTGATGGCGTCGACGATCAGGAGGGCCTCGCTCCCGGCGGAATGGAGAAGCGCGGCAATGGCCTGGATGTCGTGGCGGACGCCGGTGGAGGATTCCGTGGCCTGGACGAAGACGGCGCGGGTGTCGGGGCGCAGAGCTTTGCGGATTTCATCCAGAGAAAAGGTCTGGCCGTAAGGAACGCTCACCCGATCGACCTGGCAGCCGAAGGCTTTGGCGAGGGATTCCCAGCGCTCGCCGAATTTGCCGGCGGAGAGAACCAGCACGCGATCCCCGGGCGAGGTGAGATTGGAGACGGAGGCCTCCATGGCGCCGGTGCCGGAGGAGGCGAGCAGCAGGACATCGTTCTTTGTCCCGACAAAGGTCTTCAGCTGCCCCAGCACGCGCAGGTAGAGCGCGCGGAACTCGGGGGTGCGGTGGTGGATGTCCGCGGCAGCCATGGCAAACTGGGCTGCGGGCAACAAGGGGGTAGGGCCGGGCGTAAACAGTCTGGTTTTACGAATCATGATGACGACTCCCTCGCCCCCATTCTAGCGTCCGGCTTTGCCTGCCCGTCCCTCATATAATGGAAGGCCGGACGAGACAAGGGTGGACGCATGGAGCTTGTTAAGAAGATTGACCATGACATGGTTGCGGCGATGAAAGCGCGCGACGTGGAGCGCACGTCAACGCTGCGGATGGCGAAATCCGCACTGAAGAACAAAGCGATCGAAAAGCGCGGGGATCTGACGGATGCAGAGGCGCAACAGGTCTTCAACACGATGATCAACCAGCGCAAGGACTCGATCGAGCAGTTCACGAAAGGAAACCGGCCCGAGCTGGCCGCGAAAGAAGCTCGGGAGATCGTGACTCTCGAGAGCTATCTGCCGAAGACGGCCAGCGAAGAGGACCTGAAGAAGATTGTTGAAGAGACTCTGGCCGGCGGGAGCTTTGGGCCGAGGGATATGGGAGCCGCGATGAAGGCGGTGCAGGCGCGCATTCAGCAGCAGGGGTGGCGTGCCGACGGCCGGCAACTCAGCGAGCTCGTCAAAGCGCGACTGGGGCAATAGCGGAGCCGGGATCAGGGCGGCTTCAGGCGATCGCGCGGACCGGGGTGCCGGAGGAGAAGTCCTGATCACGGCGAATCTCGGTCGGCAGGCCTTCGGCGCTGGCCGGCAGAAAGACCCGGAAGCAGGTACAGGCGCGGCCTTCGCTGCCGTGGAGGCTGCGGAAGCCAATGCGTCCTTCATACTTCTGCACGATGCCTTTGCTGATCCACAGGCCGAGGCCAGTGCCTTTCGCCGACTTGGTGGTGAAAAAGGGCTGGAAAAGGCGGGCGGCGTCCTCCGGCCGAACCCCATTGCCGGTGTCAATGACCGAGATCGCGATGCCGCGTCGCTGCGTCTCCCGGTCGGTGGCTTCGGCGACTCGCAGGCGGAGCATTCCTCCTGAGGACATAGCCTGGATGGCATTGCTGATCAGGTTCAGGAAGACCTGACGCAGCTCGCCAGGAAAACCCCGCACCAAACCGGGGCACGCGTACTTTTTTTGCAGGATGATGCGGTTGGCCAGGATAGGCCGCTGCTGCAGCTCAACCACGTTATCCAGCAGGTCGGTAACCGAGAGTACGATGGGCTGCTTGGAGTCGCGGTAGAAGCTCAGCGTTTGCCGGGTGATGTGTGAAGCTCGCTGCAACTCCTGCTCCGCCATGGTGGCATAGTAGCGGGCCTCTTCATCGAGCGAAGGATGGTTGCGAAGCAGATAAAAGGCATTGGTGATGGCTTCCAGCGGGTTGTTGATCTCGTGAGCGATAATGCCGGCGACCCGACCCATGGCGGCCAGTTTCTCGGCCTGACGGAGCGCTTCTTCGGCCTGGATTTGCGCCGTGATGTCACGCTGAATCTCGAGAATGCCGGTTCCTTCGCGATTCAGAACCTTGCGGGTGGCAACCACGATCTCACGGCCGTCGCGCGCGCGGACGGTCAGGTTGCCATTCCATGCTTTGTGCGCAATCAGTTCATTCTCCGTTTCCAGGCGCGAGACCGGGAATGTGGTGCAAAGGAGCTGGTGCAGGTCGCGGCCCAGGACTTCTTCCCGGCTCCAGCCGTAGAGGGTTTCCGCGCCGGCATTCCAGAAACGGATACTGCCCTCGAGGTTGCGGACGATGATGGCTTCGGTGGCGAGTTCAAGCAGTTCGGCGCGCTCGCGATGATGGGCCTCGCTCTGACGCAATTCTTCCGTCCGATCCGCGACCCGGCGCTCGAGTTCGGTATTCAGCCTTTCCAGCATGCGCGTCTTGCGATGCAGCTCTACGAAAACACCGATTTTTGCTCGCAGAACTTCAGGAATGACGGGGACGGAGATGTAGTCGACGGCGCCGCGGCGATAGCCGTTGATCTTGTCGGAATCGGTGAGATGAACGCCGGAGATGAAGATGATCGCGGTCTTGCCAAACCGGGGATGCTCACGGATCATATCGGCAAGCTCGAAGCCGTCGAGCTCCGGCATGCTGACATCCATGAGAACGACCGCGACGTCGGTCTTCAGCAGGACGTTGAGGGCCTCCCTGGCCGACGAAGCCTTGATCAGATTCTCGCCGAGGTCGCCGAGGATGACCTCGTAGCTGAGAAGCTTCGAGGGCTGATCGTCGACCATGAGGATGTTGACTTTTTCGTCTGCCGTCATCGATTGCTCCGAGCCCGAACGAACCTTTCTACCGATGGAGCCACATGCGCAGCGCGGAGAGCAGCTGCTCAGTGTTCACTGGTTTGGCAAGATACTCCGACGCGCCCGCTTCAAGACATTTTTCCCGGTCGCCTTTCATGGCTTTCGCGGTGAGAGCGATGATGGGAAGGCGCCTCAGCGCGGGATTCTGGCGGATGACCTGCATGGTTTCATAACCGTCCATTTCCGGCATCATGATGTCCATCAGGACGATGGCCAGGTCGGAGGTGGATTCGATGGTGGCGATGGCTTCGCGTCCGGTCCCGGCAGTCAGGACTGTCATTCCGCGGCGCTCCAGCACACTGGAGAGGGCAAAGATGTTGCGCACGTCGTCGTCGACGATGAGGACCTTGCGACCGAAGAGGGCTTCGTCGGACTGGTGCAGGCGATCGAGCATGCGCTGTTTGTCGATCGGCAAGTCGGCCACCACACGGTGCAGGAAGAGGGCGGTCTCGTCGAGCAGGCGTTCCGGGGACTCGACGTCTTTGACGACGACGCTGCGGGCCAGCATGCGCAGGCGGGAGTCCTCCTCTGCGCTAAGCTCGCGGCCCGTGAAGATGACGACCGGCAGATCGATCAGCTTATGGTTCTCGCGAAGGTGACCGAGGACGTCGAAGCCGCTCATGTCGGGGAGGCGGAGATCGAGAACGGCACAGTCGTAATTGCTTCCTTCAAGCCGTTCCAGGGCAGCCGCCCCGGAATCGACCACGTCAATGTCGATATCTTTGTGCCCGAGGAGCTCGCGGATGCTGAATTGTTCGGCGGGATTGTCTTCGATCACAAGCAGCCGTTTGCGGCGCGGCTGCGAGTAGTCGCGGATGCGGGTGAGCGCAGCTTCCAGATCCTCGGTGGAGGTGGGTTTGGTGACGAACGCGAACGCGCCCCGGGAGAGCCCATGATGGCGGTCATCGTCCAGGGTGAGCATCTGCACAGGGATGTGCCGGGTTCGGGGATCCTGCTTGAGGTGGTTCAGGACCGTCCAGCCGAGCATGTCGGGCAGGAAGACATCGAGAGAAACGGCGGAAGGCCTGAATTCGCGGGCCAGGGCCAGAGCTTCGGCGCCGGTCATCGCGACGAGCACTTTGAAGCCCTTGTCATGGGAGAGATCGGCGAGCACGCGCGCGTAGTGTGGATCGTCTTCGACGATGAGCAAAACAGTGTCGCCTTCCGCGAGGTTCTCACGGTCGTCCTCGATGCCGGAGTCCTGCTCTGACACAACGGGATTGGAGAGAAAGACCGGGGCCGGACGGGAGGGCCCGTTCTTTTCGGCGAGGGGTGTTCCCGCAGAGCCCACATAGGTCTGCGGCACATAAAGTGTGAAAGTGCTGCCCTTGCCTGGAGTGCTGCGCAGCTGAATTTCGCCGCCGAGGAGGCCGGCGAGTTCGCGGCTGATGGCCAGCCCCAGGCCGGTGCCTCCGTACTTGCGGCTGGTGCCGGCATCGGCCTGCTGGAAGGCCTCGAAGATGATCCGTTGTTTCTCGGCGGGGATACCGATGCCGGTGTCGGAGACTTCGAATGCCACCACGGAGCCGGCGCCGCTGAGGACGGGGTGATCCGGGCTCCAGCCGGAGGTGGCACTGCTGACGGTGAGACGCACGCCACCCTGTTCAGTGAACTTGAAGGCGTTCGACAGCAGGTTCTTGAGAACCTGCTGCAGGCGGCGAGGATCGGTGACGAGGCTGCGTCCGAGTTTGGGATCGCCTTTGACCTCGAAGAAGAGCTTGCGGTTTTCTGCCTCGTGGCGGAAGGGACGGGAGACTGCTTCCAGCAGGCTGCCGAAGAAGAGCTCTTCGGGCTCGACCGAGACGGTGCCCGACTCGATCTTGGAAAGGTCGAGGATGTCGCTGATGAGGTTGAGCAGATCGGTGCCGGCTCCGTGGATGGTGCGGGCGAATTCGACCTGGCGGCCGCTGAGGTTACCGTCCGGGTTTTCGGCGAGCTGCTGACCGAGCACAAGAATGGAATTGAGCGGCGTGCGCAGCTCGTGGGACATGTTGGCCAGGAATTCGGATTTGTACTTCGAGGTCAGCGCCAGCTCGCGGGCTTTCTCTTCGAGAGCGCGTCGCGCCTGCTCGATTTCCTGGTTCTTGCGTTCCACTTCGGAGTTTTGTTCGGCGAGCTGCTGCGCCTTCTGAGCCAGCTGCTCGTTGGTCTGCTGCAGCTCTTTTTGCTGCGTTTGCAGCTCGGTCGCCAACTGCTGTGACTGCTTCAGCAGGGCTTCAGTCTGCATGGTAGCTTCAATCGAGTTCAGCACAATGCCGATCGACGAGGTCAGCTGATCGAGGAAGGCGAGGTGCGACGCAGTGAAGACGCTCAGGCTGGCCAGTTCAATGACGGCCTTCACGCGGTCTTCGAAGAGCACGGGCAGGACGATGATGTTGCGCGGAACGGCTTCGATCAGGCCGGAGCGAATGGGAACGGTGGTATGCGGGAGCTCCGTGATCAGCATGCGGCGCTTCTCCGCCGCGCACTGGCCAATGAGGCCTTCGCCCATGCCGATCTCACGCTTATAGCCATCGGGAATGTTGGCAAAGGCGGAGAGCAGAACGAGGGCGCCCGTTTCCTCAGTTTCTGTCTGGTAGATCACGCCCTGCTGTGCATTGACGAGCGGAACCAGCTCGGAAAGCAGCATGCGGCCCACGGTGACCAGATCGCGCTGCCCCTGCAGCATGCCGGTAAAGCGGGCGAGGTTGGTCTTGAGCCAGTCCTGCTCGGTGTTGCGGTCGGTGGTGAGCCGGAGGTTGTCAATCATCGTATTGATGTTGTCCTTCAGCTCGGCCACTTCGCCGCGGGCTTCCACCTGAATGGAACGGGTGAGGTCGCCCTTGGTGACGGCAGTTGCCACTTCTGCGATGGCACGGACCTGGTTGGTCAGGTTGTCGGCCAGCAGGTTCACGTTGCCGGTGAGATCCTTCCAGGTGCCCGCGGCCCCGGGCACGTTCGCCTGGCCGCCGAGCCGGCCTTCCACGCCGACTTCGCGGGCGACCGTGGTCACCTGATCGGCGAAGGTAGCCAGCGTGTCGGTCATGCCGTTAATGGTTTCCGCGAGAGCGGCGACTTCGCCCTTGGCGTTGACGGTGAGCTTCTGCTTCAGATCACCGTTGGCGACGGCCGTCACCACCTTCACGATGCCGCGCACCTGCTCGGTGAGGTTCGCGGCCATGACGTTGACGTTGTCGGTGAGATCCTTCCACGTGCCGGCGACGCCGGGCACTTCGGCCTGTCCGCCGAGCTTGCCTTCGGTGCCGACTTCGCGAGCGACGCGTGTCACTTCCGCGGCGAAGGCGTTGAGCTGATCGACCATCGTGTTGATGGTGTTCTTGAGCTCGAGAATTTCGCCTTTCACGTCGACGGCGATCTTGCGGGAGAGGTCGCCGCGAGCCACGGCTGTCGTCACTTCGGCGATGTTGCGGACCTGCGCGGTGAGGTTGCCGGCCATGGAGTTGACCGAGTCGGTGAGATCCTTCCAGGTGCCGGCGACGCCGGG
>JBAUZR010000394.1:0-5777 GCA_049585375.1 Acidobacteriaceae bacterium | reverse complement strand
TCCACCGTATCGCGACGCGGATGAGTACGGGGCGGCGCTGGGTCTGCTCGGCGCTGAGTGCGCCTCACTCCTGAGCATGGGTGCTGTTGTGATTGCAGAGCACGAGAAGCGACGGGAACTTGAACCTCGATACGGTGCGCTGCTGCGGTACCGCGTCCTGAAACAGGGAGATGCAGCCCTTAGCTTCTACTCGGTGGCGGCCGAATAATTCCGCTGGGGATGGGTAGATCAGGACCCGATGCGCTCGCCTGTTCGGAGATCGAGGGTGAACGGGACATCACGATCGGTCAGCAAATCCCATCCAAAGCCGTGCAAATCGGTGTCGGTGACCGCCTCGACGCGCAACCCCTCGGAGGAAAGCCGCTGCGATTCCCACAGCTGTCCGTCGGAACCCCACGCCAGCAGCGCATGATGGCCAGCAAAAAGAAGCAGGCGCTGATCCTGGAGAGAGCGCACCTCCAGAACCGGGCGAAAAGCGAGATGGGTGAATCGGTTTGGGTTGAGCGTATCCACGATGTATGCGTATCCGCCGGCCAAAGCACAAATCTCATTCGGGTTTGGGCAGCTCCATAGTCCGCTCGGTGCTGCGGGATCGGCGAAGCCCAGAGCAAAAGTTGCGAGAAAGGGTTTGTCGCCATCCGGCTGGACCAGGGTTTCCAGCGCACCACGCTCGATGTCTTCCGCCTGGCGCGGATACGTGTAGTGGCGTGAGGGCAGGATGAGAGGCCGATTCCGCAGGATCTGCGCTTGCCAGGAATGAGGGAACGCCAGATCGACATTCACGGCCGCGGCTCGAAGTCCAGAATCCATTCCAGCTGGGCGGCGGTGTCAGGGACGGGGAATCCGCGGGCTTTCTCGATCACCCGGAGCGCCACCTCGGCGTCCCATCCGAGAGCAATCATCACCGAGGCCAGCAGCACCGTCGCCCGGCCGATACAACCGCGGCAGTGCGCGCCGATGCGATGGCCCGAGCGAGCGAGATCACGCAACTCGGTCACAAGTTTGCGAAAACTGGCGAGGTCGGCCGGCGTTTCGCGATCCATGATGGGGTAGGAAATAAACCGGATGCCCAGCCGCTCGGCGGTGCTGCCCTCGTCCGCGAGCCCGAGATCCTCATTGTCTTCCCGAGTCAGCAGCGAGACGAGAACGTGAACTCCTTCGTCCCGGACCAGCTGCAGGTCCGCGGTGAGCCCTTCGCCGCCGCGTGGGCGCAACACGATGGCCAGCTGGGAAGGCTGCGCTTCGTTGAGCCAGAGAACCGTTTTCATCGGGTGCTGCCCAGAAACTGCTCCAGCCGCTCGCGCACACTGAGTACGTGTACGAGCAGATCGAGCTGGCTGCCCTCCTCGAGAAGCGGAATCAGCTTATCGAACTCCGGTCCGGAGTGGCTGCCGGTAAGCGCGATACGGACTGGGTGGAAGAGGTCTTTGCCCTTTGCTCCGGTCTCGGCCTTCACCTCATTCATCCAGATCTTGAATTGTTCCGGCGCGACGGCTCCGGCGTGATTCCGAACGCGCGCCGCAAAGGCAGCGAGAACCTTTTGCGCGGATTCGCTTTGGAGGATTACCGCATTCTCCTCGTTGGCGTGCGCCACCACGGGATCGAAATGAAAAACAACATCCGCTTTGGCGGGCAGTTCGTCCAGTTGGTTCACAGCGGGCAGGAACAGGGCGAGCAGTTGACCAAACCATTCCTTCACTGCGGGCGGCGCGGCTTCGGTCGCCGGCAGGAATCCGGCAATGACGAAGTGCGGCCAGGCGAGTTCAGCAATTCGCTCCGGGTCGGCCGCCTTGAGATAGTGCCGGTTCAGCCAGTGCAGCTTTTCCCAGTCGAAGACGGCCGCTGAGGCGGTGACGCGCTCGAGGCGAAATTCCTTGACCAGCTCCTCAAGCGAAAAAAGCTCACGCGTGCCGCCTTCCGCACCCCAGCCCAGCAGAGCCAGATAGTTCACCAGCGCTTCGGGCAGGATCCCCATCTCACGGAAGCTCGCGACCGAGGTGGCGCCATGGCGTTTCGAGAGGCGCTCGCGATCGCTGCCGAGAATGGTGGACAAGTGGGCGAATTCCGGCGGCTTCCAGCCAAAGGCTTCGTAGATGGCGACCTGCTTGGGTGTGTTCGAAATGTGGTCGTCGCCGCGTATCACATGGGTAATCTCCATGAGCGCGTCGTCGACGGTGACGACATAGTTGTAGACCGGCATGCCCGAGGAACGGACCAGGATGGGATCGCTGATGGTCTCGTTTGGGAACTCGACAGCGCCGCGGACGAGATCGTGAAATCGCAGCGGGTGATCGGGAATGCGCAGGCGCACCGCAAAAGGCTCACCAGCAGCCGCACGGGCGGCGGATTCTGCGACCGGAAGAGTGCGGCAGTGTCCGGAGTAGACTTGCGGGCGGTGCGTCGCAGTGGCTTCCTGACGTTCGGCCGCCAGCTCCTCGGGAGTGCAGAAGCAGCGATAGGCTTTGCCTTCGGCAAGAAGGCGGTCAGTGTGTTCGCGGTAGATGCCGAGTCGCTCCGACTGTCGATACGGAGCATGCGGGCCTTCAACGCCAGGGCCTTCGTCCCAGTCGATGCCGAGCCATTGCAGGTCTTCCATCAGCTGCAGCTCATGGCGAGCCTCGCTGCGGTCGATATCTGTGTCTTCGATGCGAAGCAGGAAGACACCGCCGCAGTGGCGCGCGAAGAGCCAGTTATAGAGCGCCGTCCGGGCATTTCCCACATGCAGGAATCCGGTGGGAGACGGGGCGAAACGGACGCGGGAGACAGAACCGTCGGTAGACATCCAGCATCGATCTTATTCTGCTGACGCACGAGCCACAAAGGCCCGAAAGAAGAGACGAGCGGGTCGTGTCAGGTTTTATTGTCGCGGAAGACGCGCAGCGCTCGGCCGCCAACGATCACCGTGTCGCCGTTCTCGACGGGAGCAAACGGATCTTCGATGTTCTCGGTATCGAGGATCTGGGTCCAGCGGGTTCCCGCGGGTGTTGCCGGCAGCGCAAACTCAACACCTTCGGCGGCCGCATTCACCAGAATCAGAAAGCTGTCATCGACAATCGGATGCCCGTCCTCATCGCTGATGGCGAGAGTTTTTCCGTTCAGAAGCAGAGCCAGAGCCCGGTTCCAGGCGGTGCCCCAGCTCTCGTCGGTGAGTTCGTGGCCGTCGGTGTTGTACCAGGCAATATCGCGAACAATCGAGCCGCGGATGACGCGATCCTGGAAGAACTTGCGCCGGTGGAGGTTGGGGTGTTCCAGCCGCAGGTGAATCAGTTTCCGGGTGAACTCTACCAGACGCTGCTGCGAGGGTGTGAACTTCCACTTGAACCAGGTCAGCTCGTTGTCCTGGCAGTAGGCATTGTTGTTGCCCTGCTGCGATCGCGCCATTTCGTCGCCGCCGCAGAGCATCGGCACGCCCTGCGAGAGGATCAGAGTCGCCAGAAAATTACGGATCTGGCGTTCGCGCAGAAGGTTGATGGCCGGATCGTCGGAGGGGCCTTCGGCGCCCATGTTCCAGGAGTCGTTGTTGTCGGATCCGTCACGATTGTTCTCGCCGTTGGCTTCGTTGTGCTTCTGGTTGTAACTGACCAGATCGCACAACGTGAACCCATCGTGCGCCGTGACAAAGTTGATAGAGGCATAGGGTTTGCGACCGTCCATTTGATAGAGGTCCGAAGAACCCGTCAGGCGATAGGCAAAGTCAGAGAGCAGGCCGCTGTCGCCTTTCCAGAAGCGGCGGACCGTGTCGCGGTAGCGGCCGTTCCATTCGGCCCACAACACCGGGAAGTTCCCCACCTGGTAGCCGCCCTCGCCGACATCCCAGGGCTCGGCGATGAGTTTGACGTCGGAAACGGTCGGGTCCTGATGGATCGTGTCGAAGAAGCTGGAAAGTTTCGAGACCGCATGCAACTCGCGTGCTAGGGTGCTGGCCAGATCGAAGCGGAATCCATCGACGTGCATTTCGGTCACCCAGTAGCGCAGGGAATCCATGACCAGCTTCAGCACCTGCGGATTCATCACATTCAGCGTGTTGCCGGTGCCGGTGTAATCCATGTAGTAGCGCGGATCGTCCTGCACCTGCCGATAGTAGGTAGTGTTGTCGATCCCCTTCATCGACAGCATGGGGCCCATGCGATTCCCCTCGCAGGTGTGGTTATAGACAACGTCGAGAATGACCTCGATGCCGGCCTTGTGGAGAGCCCTGACCATCTTCTTGAATTCGTCCACCTGCTGGCCGCAGTCGCCGGAGGAACTGTAACGCGCCATCGGTGCAAAGTAACTCAGCGTGTTGTAGCCCCAGTAATCGCGCAGGCCCCGATCCACAAGGTGGCCTTCGTCAATGAAGTGGTGCACGGGGAGCAGTTCAACCGCGGTGATGCCGAGTTGCTTCAGGTACTGAATGCTGGCTTCACAGGCCAGTCCCGCGTAAGTGCCGCGAAGGCGCTCCGGGACCGCCTCGTTCAGTTTGGAGAAGCCCCGGACGTGTACCTCATAGATCACGGAATCCGCCAGCGGAATGTCTGGCCGAGAATCGTCAACCCAGTCGAAGCGGGAGTCAATGACAATTGATTTCGGCACGCCCGCGGCGGAATCCCGATCGTCGCGGGTGAGGTCGTTGCCCGTCTTTGTGTCATAGGGGAAGATGGGAGCCTTCCAGTCGACCTCCCCGGTCAGCGCTTTTGCATAGGGATCCACCAGGAGTTTGCTGGGATTAAAGCGGTGACCGTTCTCGGGCTGCCATGGTCCCTCCACGCGGTAGCCATAACGCTGGCCCGGCTGGATCCCACGGATGAGTCCGTGCCAGACGAAAGCGGTGCGTTCGCGCAGGGCGATGCAGTCTGTCTGTTGGCCGGCTTCGTCGAAGAAGCACACCGAAACGCCTGTGGCATGTTCGGAAAAGAGAGCGAAGTTCGTGCCTTTGGAGGTGGGGGTGGCCCCCAGGGGGTATGGCTTTCCAGGTAATAACGTGCGATCCATGCGCGGGTTTCGAGCTCGCTTTCAAGTGTCGATAGTCAGATGCACGAATCGTGCGCACAATCGTCTCTGGTGCGTAAAATGCAGCAGGCGCAGAGGCTGCTCTTTGGCCGCTTTTTGCTTCTCAGGTCCTGTTGCTGTGAGAGACGCTCGATCGGAATGGACGAGCGGAGGGAACACGAATGAAGGGAAAATCCACCCGATGGGGTGTCGCGGCCTGTTTCTTTCTGACCACTTTCTGCGGATGCTCGTCTGCCAACAAGCCGACTGACGCCAATTTCATGAACGCTCTGAATGCCTGGTATGAGAACCATAATGACTGTCTTTTCCCGCATGGGCATGAGTTCCCGTATGAAGTTGCCCCCGGGGCCAGCGCGAAGCAGGACGAGATGCAACTGGACGCTCTGACCGACGCGGGCCTCATGACGCGCCTCAAAGATCTGAATATGCACGTGGAACGCTATACGCTGAATGCCGCCGGAAACCGATACGGTCCGCGCTTCTGTTACGGTCACCGCGAGGTGACCGGCATCGTCAGCTTCACGCCGCCCGGCCCCCACGACGGGTTTACGGAGACGACGGTGACCTATCACTACGTGATGCATGACGTGCCGGTTTGGGCCAGGTCGGAGCAGGTCGAGGCGGCATTTCCCGAGCTGGCGCAGTCGCTCAACAGTTCGCCGACCGGCCAGATGACTATGGCGAGCGCAGGGGCGGGCTGGCACGTTCCGGAGTAGGGCGATCAGGACGAAAGGGCGGGAAGCTCGACGAGGTGCAGGCCCTCGCCGAGAGGGGCGTGGGGCTGAGTA
>JBAUZR010000393.1:0-4485 GCA_049585375.1 Acidobacteriaceae bacterium | reverse complement strand
GCGTTGACGATGGGCACACTCGAGTACTGGGCCATCTCGGTGATGGTGTCGTGGGCGTAGGTGCGCAGTACGATGACCTGCACCCAGCGCTCGACGTTGCGGGCGATGTCGGCGAGGGATTCGCGCTCGCCGAGGGGCGACGAGGTCTGATCGACGAAGAGCGCCGAACCGCCGAGGGTGTTCATCGCGGTCTGAAAGGTGAGGCGGGTGCGCAGTGAGGCCTTCTCAAAGAACATGACCATCTGCTTCGCGTCGAGGGCCCAGCGATAGGCGCCGGGATTGGTCTTGACGTCGTGGGCGAGTTCAAGGATCGCGGCGAGCTCTGCGGTGGTGAGGTCGGCGACGGAGCACAGATCGCGCCCGGCCAACGAGGCCGCGGGCGACGGAGATTCGATTTCGTGCAGGACTGCTGTTTTAGCTGCCAATTTTGTTTCCTCCTGAGACCGGCGCGGCTGCAATGGGGGCTGCCTGCTCGGTGAGAATTTGATCGAGCGCTGTGATGGCCTGGTCCACGTGTTGCCGCTCGAGAATGTAGGGCGGCAGGAAGCGCAGAACGGTTTCGCTGGTGCGATTGATGAGGATTTTTCGATCCATCATGGCGGCGAGAACGGATTTGGCGAGGTCGGCGGAGTCGAGCTCCGCGGCCAGCATGAGGCCGATGCCGCGCACGTCGGTGATGCAGGCGTGCTGTTTTGCGAGGCGGTTGAGCTGGCCCTGAAAATAGGTGCCGACTTCTGTGACATGTTCGAGCAGGCGATCGCGCTCGATGGTTTTGAGGACGGCGAGGGCCGCGGCGCAGGCCAATGGTCCGCCGCCGAAGGTGGTTCCGTGCATGCCGGCGTGGATGGCGCGGGCGGCTTCTTCAGTGCAGAGGAGCGCGCCGAGGGGAATGCCTCCGGCGAGGGGCTTGGCGAGGGTGGTGACGTCAGGCTGGATGCCGTAGTGCTGATAGGCGCAGAATTTTCCGGTGCGGCCGAGGCCGGACTGGATTTCGTCGGCAATGAGCAGAGCGCCGGTGGCGCGGGTGAGTTCGCGGGCGGCTTGCAGAAATTCTTTCGAGAGGGGGCGGATGCCGCCTTCACCCTGGATGGGCTCGAGGAGGATGGCGCAGACGTCGGTGGAGAACTTTGCCTTGAGGTCGGCGACGTCGTTCAGGCGGACGAATTCGACGCCGGGCATGACGGGCTCGAAGGGCTCGCGGTATTTGTCTTTCCAGGTCGTGGCGACCGAACCCATGGTGCGGCCGTGGAAGCTGTTCTCGATGGCGAGGAACTTTGTGCCGAGGGGCGTGCCTTCGCTGCGCTTGAGTCCCGCATAGGCGCGGGCGAGTTTGAGGGCGGCTTCGTTGGCCTCAGTGCCGCTGTTGCAGAAGAAGGCGCGGTCCATGCCGGTGGCTTCGGTGAGGCGCAGGGCGAGCGCGGCCTGGCCCTCGGTGTAATAGAGGTTGGAGGTGTGGATGAGCTTGCGGCTCTGGTCGGCGATGGCCTTCTCGAGGGCGGGATGCGCGTAGCCAAGGGCGTTGACGCCGATGCCGCTGAGGAGGTCGAGGTAGCGGTTGTTGTGGTCGTCGACTAGATAGACGCCGTCGCCGGAGGTGAAGAGTACGGGATATCTCTCGTAGGTGCCGAGGAGGAGTCTGGATTCGGCTTCGCGGAGAGAGCTCAGATCACAGAGCTCAGAGCTCAGAGTTTCTGCATCAACGCCCATGTCATTTTTCCTGTTTCTTCGGCGAGAGCGTCTGCGGCGCGCCGCTGAGTTTCCTTGCCGAATCCAAGTTGTTTTGCTATTTCCAGTTGCGTCTGCACTTCGAGAATGGAGCCGCGAGCGATTCCTACGAATTGTCGGAACTCGCCCTTCGTTGCGCGGCCGTATCCCTCCGCTATGTTGCTGGCGACCGAAACTGCGGCCCGTCGCAGTTGCGAGGTCAGTCCGTAGAGCTCGGCGTTGGGGAAATCACCCGTGAATCTATAGATCGCAACCGAAAGCTGGATGGAGCGCTGCCAAACGAGAAGGTCGCGATAAGATCTGTGCCCACTTGCACCGGATTTGTTCGGCGCAGGACTGAGCTCTGAGGTCTGTGCTCCGATCCCTGTTGTCATGCGACCATCACCTCTGTGCCGTGGGCTACGCGGGTGCTGCAGAGGTCGGGGAGAAGGTTGGCGAGGGCGGCGGGCAGGATGCGCACGCGGTGGACGCCGTTGAGCAGAGCTTCGCGGCAGGCGCTGAGTTTGGGCAGCATGCCGCCGGTGATGACGGCGTCGCGGGTGAGGGCGGCGATCTGGTCGATGGAGAGCCAGCGCATCACGCTGCCATCGGCGGCGAGGACGCCGGCGACGTCGGTGAGGAAGACGAGGGCATCGGCTTTGCAGGCGCCGGCACAGGCGGCAGCCATTTCGTCGGCGTTGATGTTGTAGTACTCGCCGTCGAAGCCGAGGGCGATGGAAGAGATGACGGGCACGGCTTTCATCTGCCAGATGGCTTCGAGCCAGCGGGGATCGGCGGAGGCGATTTCGCCGACGAAGCCGAGGTCGGGGGCGGTCTGCTTTTTGCGGGCGCGGAAGACGAGGCCGTCGCCGCCGGAGAGGCCGACGGCGGGCTGTCCATGAGCACCGAGGGCCGCGACGAGGGCCTTGTTGACGCCGCCGCCGAGAACCATGAGGGCGGTGTCGCGGGTTTCGGCGTCGGTGACGCGCAGGCCGGCGACGAACTCGCTCTGCTTGCCGAGCTGTTTGAGGGTGCGGGTGAGCTGGACGCCGCCGCCGTGAACGATTGCGACCTGATGGCCATCCTTCGCCAGCTCGGCGATGGCCTGGGCGCAGGCATGCAGGAGGTCGTGATTTTCGAGAGTCGCGCCTCCGAGTTTCACTACGTATCTCATCGCAGTCCTTCCGCTTCTTCCCGGCCAGCCATCAGGTTCATGTTCTGCACCGCCTGGCCGGCGGAGCCTTTCAGCAGGTTGTCGAGACAGGAGACGATGACGCATCGTCGGCCGTCGGCGGAGAGTTGAAACCCGATATCGCAGTAATTGGTGTGGACGGAATATTGAATCTGCGGCAGCTGGCCGGCAGGGAAGACGCGGACGAGCGGGCTCTCCGCGAAGAAGCTGCGGTAGAGGGCTTCGACGTCGGCGGGCTGGCGCGGCTGGGTGAACCCAACGTAGGTTGTCGAGAGGATGCCGCGCGGGATGGGGAGCAGATGCGGCGTGAAGACGATCTGATCCGAGGCGACTCCGAGTTGTTCGAGCAGCTCGCCGGTGTGCCGGTGCGAGAAGACTCCGTACGCGGAGAGGTTGTCGGCCGCGTGCATGAAGTGCGTTTTTGCGGTGGGCGCTTTGCCGGCGCCGGAGACGCCGGACTTGGCGTCGCTGATGATGCCGCGGTCGAGGTCGATCCAGTTGGCTGCGGTGAGGGGCTTGAGCGCCAGGATGATGGAGGTGGCGTAGCAGCCGGGGTTGGCGACCAGGGCGGCAGCACGGATTTCGTCGCGATGGAGCTCAGGCATGCCGTAGACGGCCTGGGTCTGGACGGAGGTCGCGATGGACGAGCCCTCGTCGGCAAACTTGTAGACGGCGCGATTTTCCGCGGCGGCGAGACGCCAGGCTCCGCTGAGATCGATGACGCGGAGGCCGTGGCTGAGGGCTTCAGGGACCAGCTCACGGGACTGCTCATGGGGCGTGGCGAGGAAGAGGATGTCGATTTTGCGCTCGCGCAGCAAGCCCCAGGAGAAGGGCTGGATTTGCAGCGCACCGGCGCCGAGGCCGGTGCCGTTGTTGTCCATGAGGTGCGGATGGAGGGCAGCGAGGGGCTCAGGCTGGGCGTCGGCGCGGCTGAGAAGGAGCGGCGGATTTTCCTGGAGAGCAGGGTGGCGCAGGAGGAGGCGCGCCAGCTCCATGCCGGCGTAGCCGCTGACTCCCATCACTGCTGTTTGAATTCTCGTCTCCATTCTTTCTCGCATCCCTGACTGCAAATTTCTTTGGACTCTCGTGGTCCTGATTTGATTCGTTAATTTCTTCCTGCTCGCGCCGGCTCCCTCGAACCGGACGATTTCATCCGATCATTCGTTCGAGCTTGTCGCGGAGCATCGAGGCCCGCTTCGCATCGGGGCAGATGATCAGAACGGTGTCGTCGCCGGCGAGGGTGCCGACGACCTCACTCCAGTCCTCGTGGTCGATAGCCAGAGCGACGGGCTGGGCGGCGCCGGCGGTGGTGCGCAGCACGAGCTGGTTCTGGGCCTGACGGACGGCGAGGCCGAAGCTGCTGAGGACTTCGTCAACACCGGGTTCTTCTTCCTCCTCGACGTGGCCGTTGCCGTTGGGGATCTCATAGCCGCGCGGGCCCTTGAACAGGCGCAGCTCGTGGAGGTCCCGCGAGAGGGTGGCCTGGGTGACGTCGAAGCCGCGGCGGATGAGTTTGCGGCGCAGCTCGTCCTGACTGGTGATGGACTCGACGGTCACCAGGCGCCGAATCGCGGTTTGCCGTTCCTGTT